>NZ_CALUXO010000018.1 GCF_944324745.1 uncultured Thomasclavelia sp.
TTTCATATTTACCTCCATTTCCGTCCGTCTTCGTCGGTCGGACACAAACATTTTATTAAAAATAATTTCTCTCCAATCGTTTTTGTAGTATCCTATAAGAGAGGTGGTATACTACAGAGCACGTGGAGGAGAGTAGGCAATTCTACTCGATATAGAATATCCTGAATATTTATAAGTCGCCGTCAGTCTTTCAAGCACAAACAAGTAGGACTTAGAGCCTGGACACTTAAGATTGTTTTAATCAACTATAGTGATATTTCGCAGACTGACAGTCAATGCCACTTCTCCTTTTTTGAAAGGAGTTTTTTTATGCTTAAAATCCACCGTTTTAATTGTGCTGGTCTTGATGTTCACAAGAACCTTATTGTTGCCACCATTGGTATCACTGACAAGAAAACTCGTGTCACTGAATATATTCAAAAAGTTTTCTCTTCTCTTAACTATGATCTCTATAACCTTAAAAACTGGCTTATTGAGCACAAATGCTTTGATGTCTGCATGGAATCTACCGGTAAATATTGGATCCCTGTCTTCAATATTCTTGAGACTGAATCTAAAATGAATATTGTCCTTGTTCATCCTAAATATGTCAAAGCTATCAAAGGCAAAAAAACAGACAAGAAAGATTCCAAATGGATTTGTGATCTTTTCAAACATGATCTTCTCAAATCATCTTTTATCCCATCTAAGGATATTCGTGAATTAAGAAATCTCTCTCGTTACCGCTTCAAGCTCATCTGTATGCGTACTTCTGAACGGAATCGTTATCAGAATTCTATGACCGTTTCCAATATCGCTCTTGCTTCTGTTGTTTCTGATCCTTTTGGAAAAACAGCTAAAGCCATAATGAATGAAGTTCTATCTACTGAAGCTATTGATGAAGCTAAAATCACAAAACTTATACATGGCAGCTGCAGAAACAAAGACAAAATAATTGAATCTCTTAAAAATTCCAAGATTGAGCCCGATCAAAGATTTAAGATGACAGAAATTCAATCACATATGAATGAACTTGATAAACATATTGAAGCTGTTGAAATAGAAATCATCAAACGTGCTTCCAGATACTTTGATGATTTCATCCATATTACGGAAATTGATGGAATACAGCTTATGTCTGCTATTCTTATCATTTCTGAAATCGGTGTTGATATGACACAATTTGAAACAGATAAACAGCTATGCTGCTGGGCTGGAGTCTCTCCTGCCAATAATGAAAGTGCAGGAAAGAAAAGATCAGTTCGTATCAGCAAAGCCGGGCAGTATCTTAAACCGGTATTAGTACAATGTGCATTGGCAGCCATCAGAAAGAAAAACAGTTATTTTGGTCAAAAGTATACAAGGATCAAGAAAAGAAGAGGACACAAGAAAGCAATCATAGCTATCGCAAGAATGATGCTTGTCAGTATTTATCACATGATTCTTACTGGAGAAAAGTTCAATCCTTCAGACTACGAATCATTTAAGGATCCAAAGCCACAAAGAGAAAAGAATAATTATACAGTTGAGACAGCACTGGACTTTCTAAAATCACAGGGATTTGATGTATCATCTATTCAAGAAATTCCTAAATAATATTCTGTTTTTTCTAAATGAAACCGAACTTGTTTTTAAGTTCGTCTTTTTTTGTGTTTTTACTCACGATTGGGTCAAATTATTTTTCACACTTCCTCCAGTAATAATGTAGCAAAAAAAAGATAAAGTTAGTTTATTTATTGATTAAGTGGTTGAAATTAATGATTGAACGGAAAAACGAAGAGTTGCCTCTTCGTTTTATCCATAAATTTATTCATATTTTATTATATTAGTTTTAGTCAAGACGATTATTAGCAACAACAAAATGCAATGCAATAAAAGCTAGTTCATCATCGTTAAATGAAAGATTTAATTGTTGCTTGATAATTTCATTTAAAACCTGGCTATATTTAAATTCAGTTGGATGACGTTCAATTATTTTATCTTTTAACGGATTTTCAACTTGTTCATTTTTACTTAAGCGTTCTAAAGCCGGTTCTAAGTGTAGACCGATAGCAATGATCAAACGATCATCATTACGATAATCATGTTGGAATTTTTCATTAATTACATCCATTGATTGTCTTAAAATTTGATAAACATGCTCATCGAGTAAGTCTAATCCTGAATTAATTTCTAAATCTAATTTTTGATTTTTTGATAAATACATTGAAACTAATGATATTTCGGCTTCAGGAAATTCAATATTAAATTCAGTTGCTAAGCGATCACAAAGCATTTTAGCATATGGATAACTATATTCTTGTTTATATGAAGAAATTTGACTATTACTTAAAGGAATATAGTTATTAGATTTAATTCTTAAAATTGCAATAGCTAAGTGAACTGCTAGATTATTGATTGAATTTTCACTAAGTGTTAAATCATAATCGTTGATTGTATTTTTTATGATACTTGTAATAAGCGCTTTTGTTTGATCAAAAGCTTCGTCATTATTGACTTGTAAATCCATTGTGAAACCTCCTACAACATAGATTATACTATATAATAAATTGAAGAAAAAATCTACTATTAAATCATTTATTTTTTTACATCTAATAGTGTTTGTAACTATCTGTTATTAGTCTATGGTTATTTGTAATCAATAATACATAGTATTATATTATTTTAAATGGAAGCGCTTACAAGAAAAACGTTTTTATCAGCAAAAATCAAAGAAAAAGAATTGTTAAAAATAATTTGTTTTTTTGGTGCAAATCACTGGAATATAAAATCATTTTATAATATAATGCAATCGTGGATAACAAAGGGAAAACAAGTGATTTTCCAAAATATAGTGTGTGTTATTCTTATTTGTAAATGTTTACTTAGAGTTAAATGAGTAATCTGCCAATATCCCTTGCTTAAATCAGATTATTATAAACTCAAGTAAGATTTGCTGGAAAAAATTTAAGGAGGAAAAAATTTATATGTTAAAGAAAGAACAATGGAATGGCTTTAAAGGTAGACTTTGGAAAGAAGAAGTAAACGTTCGTGACTTCATCCAACAAAACTACAAACCATATTATGGTGATGAATCATTCTTGGCCGGACCTACTGAAGCAACAGATAAGTTATGGGGTAAACTTCAGGAACTTCAAAAAGAAGAACGTGCTAATAACGGAGTATTAGATATGGAAACTCATGTAGTTTCTGGATTAACTGCTTATGGGCCTGGATATATTGATGAAGATCTTAAAGATCTTGAAAAAGTTGTAGGTCTTCAAACTGATAAACCTTTAAAAAGAGCATTTATGCCTTATGGTGGTATCAGAATGGCTGAACAAGCTTGTGAAACTTATGGATATACACCTGATCCAGAATTACACAAAATCTTTACAGTATATCATAAAACACATAACCAAGGTGTTTTCGATGTTTATACACCTGAAATTAGATTAGCTCGTCGTAATAAGATCATTACTGGTTTACCAGATACTTATGGACGTGGACGTATTGTTGGGGATTATCGTCGTGTTGCTTTATATGGTATCGATGAATTAATCAACTTTAAACAACAAGATTTGGCAGTTTGTGGTAGTGGTTCAATGACTGATGATATTATTCGTCGTCGTGAAGAAATTGCTGAACAAATCAAAGCTTTACAAGGTATGAAAAAGATGGCAGAAATTTATGGATATGATATTTCTGAACCAGCTAAAAATGCTCCAGAAGCAGTTCAATGGTTATACTTTGGATATTTAGCAGCTATCAAAACTCAAAATGGTGCTGCAATGTCAGTAGGACGTATTTCTACTTTCTTAGATATCTATATTGAAAGAGACTTAGCTGCTGGAACAATTACTGAAGAAGAAGCTCAAGAATTAATCGACCATTTCGTTATGAAATGTAGAATGGTTAAATTCGCTCGTATTCCTTCATATAACCAATTATTCTCAGGTGACCCAGTATGGGCTACACTAGAAGTTGCTGGTATTGGTTGTGACGGTCGTCCAATGACAACTAAAAACGATTTCCGTTTCTTACACACATTAGAAAACATGGGACCTTCACCAGAACCAAACTTAACAGTATTATATTCTTCTAGATTACCTGAAAACTTTAAGAAATATGCTGCTAAAATTTCTATTCAAACAAGCTCAATCCAATACGAAAATGACTGCGTAATGCGTCCAGTATGGGGAGATGACTATTCAATTTGCTGCTGCGTTTCTGCAACTCAAACTGGTAAAGAAATGCAATTCTTCGGTGCCCGTGCTAACTTAGCTAAATGTTTATTATACGCTATCAACGGTGGTGTCGATGAAAAAACTAAGACTCAAGTAGCTCCTGAATATCGTCCAATTACTTCTGAATACTTAGACTATGATGAAGTTATGAGAGCTTATGATCAATGTATGGACTGGTTAGCTGATATTTATGTAAATACACTAAACTTAATCCAATACATGCATGATAAATATTACTATGAAGCTGCTCAAATGGCTTTAATTGATACTGATGTTAAACGTACATTTGCAACTGGTATCGCTGGATTCTCTCATGTAGTAGACTCTTTAAGTGCTATCAAATATGCAAAAGTTAAAACAATCCGTGATGAAGATGGTATCGTTGTTGACTATGAAACTGAAGGAGATTTCCCTCGTTATGGTAACGATGATGACCGTGCTGATGATATCGCAGTTTGGTTATTACAAACTTTCTTAGGAAAGATCAAAAAACATCACACTTATCGTGATTCTGAACCAACTACTTCTATCTTAACTATTACTTCTAACGTAGTTTATGGTAAAGCAACTGGTTCATTACCTGATGGACGTAAAGCTGGTGAACCATTATCTCCAGGTGCAAACCCATCATACGGTGCTGAAAAATCTGGTTTATTAGCTTCATTAAACTCTGTAGCTAAATTACCATATGAATGGGCATTAGATGGTATTTCTAATACTCAAACAATCAGCCCTGATACATTAGGACATGATTTAGAAGAACGTAAAAATACATTAGCTAGAGTATTAGATGGATACTTTGATCAAGGTGCTCATCACTTAAATGTTAACGTATTTGGAACTGAAAAATTAATTGATGCTATGGAACATCCAGAAAAAGAAGAATATGCAAACTTCACAATTCGTGTATCTGGATATGCAGTTAAATTCATTGACTTAACTCGTGAACAACAATTAGACGTTATTTCAAGAACTTGCCATAAATCAATGTAATTTATTACAAAAATTTAATGTCAACAGCCTCTTAGTTTAAAGAGGCTGTTTTGATAAATCTAGAAATAGGAAAATGGAGAAAACAATGGATACTACAATTAAAGCAAAAGTGCATTCAATTGAAAGCTTTGGTTCTGTCGATGGCCCAGGAATTCGTTATATTCTCTTTTTATCTGGTTGTCCTTTACGCTGTAAATATTGCCATAATCCAGATACTTGGGCTAATGCTAAACCAACGATGGAAATGACCCCTCAAGAAGCTTTAGATAAAGCTATGAAATATAAGAGCTATTGGGGTGAAGATGGTGGTATTACTGTCAGTGGCGGTGAACCATTATTACAAATTGATTTCTTGATCGAATTATTTAAAATGGCTAAAGCTGAGGGAGTTACTACTTGTATTGATACTAGCGGGGGTAATTTTACTCGGGAAGAACCATTCTTTTCTAAATTTAATGAATTAATGAAATATACTGATTTATTGTTAGTTGATATCAAACATATCAATGAACAAGAACATATTAATTTAACTGGTAAAACTAATACTAATATCTTAGATATGGCTCGTTATTTATCAGATATTGAAAAACCAGTTTGGATCAGACATGTCTTAGTTCCTGGAATTACCGATAATGATGAATATTTAAAACAATTAGATCAATTTATTAGTACTTTAAATAATGTTCAAAAAGTGGAAGTTTTACCTTACCATACATTAGGTACTTTTAAATGGGAAGAATTAAAGATTCCTTATCCATTAGAAGGAGTTAATCCACCTAGCGAAGAAAGAGTTGCTAATGCCAAGAAATTATTACATACTGATCAATATCCAAAAAAGAAATATTAATCGACGGGATAAACTTAAAGGTTTATCCTTTTTATGTTCAATTATTTGGAAAATTAAGTTATAATAGGATATATGAACGAGGAGGTATAGTAATGAAATTAGGTGCGATTGAAGCTGGAGGAACAAAGTTTGTTGTTTGTATCGGTGATGAATCGGGAAATGTGATTGAAAGAGCGACATTTCCAACAGAAACTCCAGAAAAAACAATGGCCAATGTATTTAAGTTTTTTGATGGGAAAGATATTGAAGCATTAGGAGTAGGAAGTTTTGGTCCAATTGATCCTGATGTTAAAAGTCCAACTTATGGTTATATTACTACAACACCAAAACCAGGATGGCAAAATTATAATATCATAGGTGAGTTAAAAAAACGTTACAATATTCCAATGGGATTTGATACTGATGTTAATGGTGCCTGCTTAGGAGAAGCTTATTTTGGAGCAGCTAAAGGATTGGATAGTGCTTTATATATGACAATTGGTACTGGTATTGGTTGTGGTGCTATTGTAGAAGGAAATTTAGTTCATGGATTATTACATCCTGAAATGGGACATATTAAAATGATCGTCCGTGAAGATGACAGCTATGCTGGTAAGTGTCCTTATCATGGTACTTGCTTTGAAGGATTAGCTGCTGGTCCAGCAATCGAAGCTCGTTGGGGTAAAAAAGGTCAAGAATTACCTGCTGATCATCCAGCTTGGGATTTAGAAGCTTATTATATTGGACAAGCATTAGCTAATTATATTTTGATCTTATCACCTAAAAAGATCATTATTGGTGGTGGGGTAGCTAAACAAAAACAGTTATTTCCAATGATTTTCAAATATGTTAGAGAATTTTTAAATGGATATGTGCAAAAAGATGAGATTTTAACTGATAAAATTGCTGAATATATCGTTTCACCAGGATTAGGTGATAATGCTGGAGTATGTGGTGCTTTAGCTTTAGCTAAATTAGCATTAGAAAAATAAAAGTGGTAATATCGATTTGATATTACCATTTTTAATTAAACCAGTAATTTTTATAATCATACTTAAAAACTCGATACCACCAGGTTGCTCCATTGCCTTTAAGTGATTGGATCAACTGATCGTTATTATCAAATTCAAATGCTTCAAAAGCACTGCCGCTATCAACAAGTGTATTATTATCTAATTCTTGAACAGAACTAACATAGCCAGAATATGTAACTGGGATCTGTTTAACTAAACTAAAAGTCCGGTTGTTTTCATCGACTAAATATTTTTCATAATATGAATATTCACCATTAGTTCCTATTCCGGTACCATAATAGCTATCATCCAATGAATAATCATAATCGCGACTACTGCAGTAAGTATTATTATTGTTATAGAAGTATAAATAGTACTGTCCAGCTGGCAAAGAATCATCTGCTTGATAAACTACACAATGTTGACCAGCATTTAAAGAGAAATTACCACTGGCATCTAAAACAAGATCATCATAACCGCTTTCCTGCCAGAATTGTTTAGAATCAATCAAGTAATCTATTGTTGGTTCTTGATATAAATTAGATATTTTAATGATAGTTGATGTCTCACGAGAACTGATGATAATGCTGTTATCATCGATTAAATCAATCGAGTTAATATGCATCCAGTCTAAGGCTTCATCACCGTCATTAGTTAAATTTTTATAATAGTTGCTAAATAAATCTTTTAAATCAATCAGCTTGTTGATATCACCAGTTGTTGCATCAATGCTGATAATCAAATCTTCCTGGGTATCACTATTTTTTTGACTTGTTAGAACTAAAAAGTCGTTTTGAGCCCCAAAAATATAATCATGATGCAGTTTGTAATCACCGGTATTATATAGATTGGTAATTTGACCAGTACGATCCATTGCTGCAATTAAACTGGCACTAGTACTGAAGTACATAATATCATCTTCAAATAAGATCCGACAGCTGCGATAGCTGATAATCGGAATTTCACTGCGTATAGTACCATCATTATCATATATTAAAATAAAATCAATTTCTTCATTATCCTCTGCTGTTCGATTTCCTAACATTGTATAAAAACCATCGCTTAAGGGTTCGTTACTTTCCCCGTTAGTAACTTCAAGTTGAATGTTATCTTCACTCCCTGCAAGGTTAGTGGCATCATAGCTCCAGCATAGACTATCAACTAAATTATCAGTTTCATCATACAAATTAACCGTAATAATATTAGTAGTACCAGGAACACTGCCAACTAGTAAATATTCGTGAACAGTAGTATAGCCGTCTTGTTCATCGTTATTTAATGATTCACTGAAACTGTTATAGCCACTTGTTTCAATGCTATAATCAGCTTTACAAGCAATATCAGTAGTAAAATACATGTAAATTCCTGTAGTATTAGTTCCGAAAGGGTTTACGATCAATAGCGGATTATCAAAAGTATAGTTGTGCTTTTTGATTAAATGATTGATTTGTGATTTTATCTTTCCCTGTATTGTAAGTCATAGATAGTATTGACATCATCTGTAATCTCAGTCAGTTTAGTATATGTGATACTGTTATCATCTTCACTAGAGTTATAGGTCGTAACATTATCTCTGGTGATGAAAAGAACTAGTATTAAAGCTAAGACTACAATTAGTACTGGGATAATTATTTTTAATTTTGCCTTCTTCATTGTACCTCCTTCAGTCGCATTATTGTATAGAAATATGTAATAATTATCGAAATATCATAAAATTAAAAGGTATTGATATTAAGTTTTATGATGCAAATATATTTAGTAAAACAATATTAATTGACAGATAATATTATACAACATATAATATTATTGAAAATAAAGTAGGAAAGGGGATTGTCAGATGATTTTTAATACCGGAGCAGCGTTGTTAGATACGATTGTATTATCGGTTGTTTCTAAAGAAGCTAAAGGGACTTATGGTTATAAAATAACTCAGGATGTTAGAACGGCATTGGATGTATCGGAATCCACATTGTATCCGGTTTTGCGACGATTGTTGAAAGATGATTGTTTAAAAACATATGATCAAGAATATGGTGGACGTAATCGGCGCTATTATCAGATAACACCCAAGGGAAAGGCACAGTTACAGTTATATATCAAAGAATGGTATGAATATACCAGAAAGATAAATATGATTATTGGGGGAAATAATGATGAATCGTAAAGAGTTTTTAGATAGATTAGCATTTTTGCTTCAAGATATTGATGAAGAAGAAAGAAAGTCAGCGTTAGAATATTATGAAGCCTATTTTGATGATGCTGGAAAAGATAATGAGCAACAAGTTATTAGTGAATTAGGTTCACCTGAACAGGTGGCTGCGATAATTAAAGCTGGATTGGATGAAAGTTTTGATCAAAATATTGAATATAGTGAAACTGGAATGAAAAATTCTCGTTATAAACAAAATGATACTATAATTGAAGCTGAAATTATAGATGAAAGAAAGCAAGATAAAAATAGTCATTTTAAAGGTAATCCTGATCGAAATCGTATTTTATTGATCTTTATCGTTATTGCTGCTATTTGTTTGTTTGCAGGGATAGGAACTGGAATTATTCCAGTATTAGTGGGAATCTTCATTGCTGTTATCTTTTTTGGAATCGGAATTTTTATTGGTGGATTTGCCTGTTTAATTGGAGCTGTAGCCTGTATAATTAAAGGAATATTAGTAATTGGTGGTTTCACGGGCGCTGGTTTAATTACGATTGCTGCCGGTATAGGTTTGATAGCTTTAGCTTTATTGTTTTTTATGCTTGATGTTTTAATTATTAAATTGTTTCCATCACTCATTAGATTTGTCGTCAGATTAATCAGAGATATTATTAATTATATTTTACGACTATTAGATCGAGGAGGAAAAACAGAATGCGAAAAATAGGATATGCGATTTTAGTTATATCAATAATTGCGCTAATTTTTCTTGTTTCAGGGGCAATGTTAGGTGGTTTTAGTGAATTAGAAACGTTATATCACAATGGCGATTATAATATTAATTTACCATTTTATCAAACTAAGAATGTTGTTCAAGAATTTAGAGATGTGAGTAATCTAGAAATTAATTGTGAGATAGGAACTGCAAATATTAAAAGTTATGGTGGTTCATCAATAAAAGTTGAAGGTAGAAATGTTAGTAGAAAGATCAAGATTGAAAAAGAACATGAAACGCTAGTTATAAAAGACGGTAGTCAGTTTGGTCGTATATTCAACTATAACGATAATGATACTGGAATAACGATTTATGTGCCTAATGATTATCAATTTGACCAGGTAAATCTAGAAGTGGATGCTGGAAAAATGACTATTGATCAGCTTAACTGTCAAGAGTTGGAAATAAATGTTGATTTAGGTGATTTTTATGGTAATCAAATAGTAGCTACACAGGCTAAAATTGAAGTTGATGCTGGTGATATTACTATTGATTATTTAGATAGTATGAATTGTGATTTTAATTGCGATTTAGGAAATATTACCGCCACGGTGGCTGGTAGTGAAGCTGATTATGATTACGAGGTTGATAGTGACTTAGGAGATGTTACTATTGGTAGCTATAATAGTGACAGTATGGAAGATAAATATACTTTACAGCGTGGTGCCAATCGTAGATTAAAGGGTAGCTGTGATGCTGGCAATATTGAAATTTTCATGGAGGTATAAAGATGAAACGTTTATATCGATCAAATCAAGATCGGATGCTTTGTGGGGTTTGTGGTGGTTTGGCAGAATACTTTGATGTTGATCCAACATTAATTCGTTTAGCATGGGTTTTATTTGTTGCTGTTGGTGGTAGTGGTATATTAGCTTATTTTGTTGCTGCCATCATTATTCCAAGTCGATAGTAAAATAGTGTCATTTTACATGACACTATTTTTGATAGATTTGATAAGCTACATTGCTGGTAATTTCATCACCAATATTATAAACAATATTAGAAATGACATATTGACCATCATTGATGAAAATTTCAATAATATGCTGGTCATAAAAAATATTTAACTGACACTGATCAAGTTTTGGTGAAACCAGGTTGGTTTGTCCACCTTTATTAGTATAAACGAGCTGACGATCAATTTTTAAAGTACCATCAAAACTGATTGAATAACCACCAATATTTAAATAATCACCTTTATTTAAATTAGTTGTTATTTTGCATGGTTGGTTAAAATCAAAAGCGTTAACTTTTTTATTAAATAGTTGATCAACATTAGGATGAATATTAGTGTAAATATGATTATCATGGTAAGTAATTACTCGTGGATAAGTTATTAATCCAATCCAATCGTCTTCATCAGCTTTAGGCATCCGCATCCAACCAACATAAATGCGATTGCCATCTTTATCAATAGTAGTTTGTGGTGCATATAAATCAAGACCGTAATCTAAATAATTTAAATCACCAGTAATTTTTAAAGAGCAGTCATCATGATCAAAATCAATCGTGGTTATTCGTCCATGTGAAGGATAGCCAGTTGAATTAGTTCTTTCTGGTGACATGATCAATAAATATTGTCCATCAACTTCGAACACATCAGGGCATTCCCACATATCACCAATTTTGATCCCACGATAATTATTTACATATTCCCATTTTTTAGCATCGTCAGAACGATAAAATAATAATTGTCCATTATAATTGTTATCATCATCTAAATACTTGCTGGCAACAACTAAATAATATTTATCTTGATATTTCCAGACTTTAGGATCACGAGTGTGGGTTGGATGACCAATCTGTCCTTCTTTAAATTCTGGAATTATTAATGACTTAGCGTTGAGATTGTCAAAAGCAAAACCATCCTCACTAATTAATAGAGCCTGACTGGCAATGAATTCATCGCCACTAAAAGTTACATTAATATTTTCAGGATTAACTTTGGTATATTTTACTCCAGTATAATAGATATACATTTTATCATCAATTTCGATACTAGAACCAGAAAAACAACCATTTTGATCATATAATTTGCTTGGATATAAGGCTATTCCTAAATCCTGCCAATGAATAAGATCTTTGCTAATGCTATGGCCCCAATGCATAGTTCCCCATCTATTTTCATATGGATAGTATTGGTAGAATAGATGATAATTTCCCTGATAGTAAATAAAACCGACTGGATCATTGATCCAATGTTTAGGTGCGGTTAAGTGATATTTTGGATGCATTTAGTTTCCTCCTTGTTTATTCATTTCCTTTATTATAGCATCTTTTCATATGATAATTAAGCTGAAAACACAATATGTGCTAATACATTTTATCTGCTTATTTTTATCATGATAATAATTTTTGGTTGATTATTATTTTTAAATATGATATTATGGGTTTGTAAACAAAAATTGTATACATGTATTTGATGATACAATTAATAAAAGAAGGGGGATTTACATGAAAAAACTATTAGCGGTTCTTGCTAGTTTAGCCATGATGGTTTCATTGACTGGCTGCGGTGGAGGAAGTGATGATAATGTTCTTTATTATGCTTTAGACACTGAAGCTAGTTCATTAGATTCTACAGTGGCAACAGATGGGGCTTCATTTACAGCTATTGCTCAATTCGTTGAAGGTTTAACAGCTCGTGGTGAAGATGGTGAAATTGCTTTAAACTTAGCTGAAGATGTTGATACTAGTGAAGACGGTCTTACTTGGACATTTAAAATTAGAGATGATGCAAACTGGGAAAATGGTGATCCAGTAACTGCAAATGATTTTGTTTACGCTTGGACTAGACTTTTAAGAAATGGTGGCGAATATTCTTCAATGTTTGGACCAGATGGTGCTAACATCGTAAATGCTACTGCCATTATGGAAGGTACTATGGAAGCTGACCAATTAGGTGTTGAAGCAACTGATGACAAAACTTTAGTTGTTCATTTAGTTACACCTTGTGCTTATTTCTTGGAATTAATGAACTTTGCAGTTTTCTATCCACAAAATCAAGCATTCGTTGAAAAAGTTGGTGAAGATAACTATGCTACTTCTGCTGATAACTTATTATCTTGTGGACCATTTAAAGTAACAGATTATCAACAAGGTTCTCGTATTTCTTATGAAAAGAATGAAGAATACTTTAATGCTGATGCTGTACAATTAGATGGTATTGAAATTTATCAATCAGTTACTTCTGATACCGGAACAATGGGATTTGAAAACGGTGATTATGATTTCGTACCAATCAGTTTTGAAATGGTAGATCAATATGCTGATAATGATGCATTCTATACTTATCAACAAGGTTATATGCATTTCATTATGTTCAATTTCCAAAATCAATATTTACAAAATATTAACTTACGTCGTGCTATTAACTTAGCTATCGATCGTGCAGATTTTGCTGATAATGTCTTAAAAGATGGATCAGTAGCTGCTGAAGGTTTTGTACCTAGTGGTTTATCAGAAAGCTCTCAAGGAACTGATTTCCGTGATGATGCTGGAAGTTATTTAAGCTATGATTTAACTCAGGCACAACAATATTTAGATACAGCTTTACAAGAATTAGGAGTTTCAGAAATTACATTAGAATTATTATATGGTAATAACGAAGCACCAAATGATACTGCTGCAGAATATTTAGAAAGTGCTTTATCTAAATTAAATGGATTAAATATTGAAATGAAAGTAGAAACAAAAACTGCTAGATTAGATGACATGACAAATGGAAACTTTGATAT
This sequence comes from uncultured Thomasclavelia sp., assembly GCF_944324745.1. Lineage (GTDB taxonomy): Bacteria > Bacillota_I > Bacilli_A > Erysipelotrichales > Coprobacillaceae > Thomasclavelia. The sequence goes on from NZ_CALUXO010000018.1 coordinate 13,702, forward strand.
GGCAGTAACTCGTTGGGGACCTGACTTTGCCGATCCAACAACTTATTTAACATTATACAATACTACAAATAGTAACAATGATGGTAAATATTCTAACGCTGATTACGATGCAATCTTAGCTCAAATCACTAATGAAACTGATGTTGATGCACGTTGGCAATTAATGATTCAAGCTGAAAAAATGTTAATGGATGAATATGCAATGGTACCTATTTTTGAAAAAGGTGGTACAGCATTATGGAATCCTGATTATGAAGGTTTAGTAATTAGAGTAACTGGACCAAACGTATTGAAATATGTTCATCGTGTTGAATAGTAGATAAAACAAAATAAAAAAAGTAGGTAGAAACACATTATATTTATCTATAATGTGTTTCTTTATTAAAGGAGGAAAAAGATATGGATAAGGCAATGGTTAAATATATAACTAAACGACTAGCCATTTCTCTTGTTACTCTATTTGTAATTATTGTAGTATTATTCGTAATGATCAGATCATTACCAGGAACTCCTTTTAACTCTGAAAGGATGACCGATGCACAACTGGCAGCAGCTAATGCCAAGTATGGTTTTGATCAACCTTTATTAGTACAATTTGTTATGTATTTAAAAGATATGATTACGGGTGATTTTGGTATCTCATTTACCTTATATAAAAATGTATCTGTAGCTTCATTAGTGGGAAATGCAGCAAAGATTTCATTTATGTATGGTATCGCAGCGACTATTTTTGGTACTTTAGTTGGAATGCTTTTAGGTGTTATTGCAGCACTTAAGAAAAATACTATCTGGGATACTTTAACAACAACAATTTCAGTTTTAGGGGTATCAATACCATCATTTGTTTTTGCTTTATTGATGGTTATGTTTTTTGCTTATGAATTGAAAATATTGCCATTGCAATATAGTAACCGAAATCCGATTTTTAGTTCAATCTTGCCAGTGCTGGCGCTTTCGATGAGCGTTATTGCTAACGTGGCTCGTTTTACCAGAACTGAGATGATTTCCGTATTAAATAGTGATTATATTACATTGGCTAAAGCTAAAGGGCTAGATGGTAGAACATTGATTTTAAAACATGCTTTAAGAAATGGTTTAATTCCAGTTATTACTATTTTAGGACCTATTTTGGTTAACTTGATGACTGGTACTATGGTTGTTGAACAAATCTGTGGGGTACCTGGTCTAGGAAAATTATTGATTAATGGTATTTCAGCAAACGATTATGATATCGTTCTAGCATGTGCTTTCTTATATGCGGTTATGTATATTGTAATTGTTTTTGTAATTGATGTTTCTTATGGATTAATTGATCCAAGAATTCGTTTAGGAAAGGGGTAAACAATGATGGATGAAAAATTTGAATTTTTGCCTGATGATTTTGATTTCGTCAGTGAGGGGCAAGTAGAAATCAAAGATGTTGTTACACCAGCCAAACCTTTTTGGAAGGATTCAATTGGTCGTTTTATTAAAAATAAAGGATCAGTAATTGGTATTATTTTTATTGCAGTTTATATTTTATTAGCAATCATCGTTCCGATGGTCAGTCAATGGAATTATGCTGAAATTAACACATCACTTGCCAATATTGAACCTAATGCAACTCATTTTTTTGGAACTGATAACTTTGGTCGTGATTTATTTGTTAGATTATGGCGTGGAGCTAGAGTTTCGTTATTAATTGCTTTTTTAGCAGTATTTATTGATGTTATTGTTGGAATGACTTATGGTTTAATTTCTGGATATTTTGGTGGTAAGGTCGATATGGTCTTACAAAGAATTCAGGAAGTCTTAAACTCAATTCCTACATTAGTAGTTTTAACTTTATTATTAACAGTTATGAAATCATCGCTAATTACTATTGTAATTGCTTTGTCATTTACAGAGTGGATTCCGATGTCAAGAATTACTAGGGCGCAAGTATTAAAAGTAAAAGAAGATGAATTTGTTTTAGCTTCAAGAACATTAGGAGCTTCCAACTTCTTTATCATTTTTAAAGAAATTTTGCCAAATATTATTAATCAGTTAATTATCATGTGTATGATGACTGTACCTAATGCCATCTTCTATGAAGCATATTTATCATTTGTCGGATTAGGTTTACCAGTACCAGAAGCATCTTTAGGTACATTGGTTAATGATGGATTCTCATTTTTCTTGATTTATCCATATCAGATGCTAATTCCAGCCATTGCTTTGGCAATTTTGATGTTATGTTTCAATTTAGTAGCTGATGGTCTTCGTGATGCGTTAGATCCAACCATGAAGGAGATGTAATTATGGAAGAAAAAAGAGAAAAGATTTTAGAAGTTAGAGATTTACACATTTCTTTTAAAACCGACTCTGGTAAAGTTAGTGCCATTCGTGGTGTAGATCTTGATTTATATAAAGGTGAAACAATTGCAATCGTTGGTGAATCAGGTTCTGGAAAAAGTGTTACTACTAAAGCAATTTTAGGAATTATGGCCAGCAATGGAACAATTGACAGTGGTTATATCAACTATGTCTGGTATGATGAATATACTGGTGAACGGCAAGAACGAGATATCGTACAAATGAGCGAACATGAAATGCAAAAAGAAATTCGTGGTCGTAAAATTGCCATGGTATTCCAAGATCCAATGACATCGTTAAATCCAACGATGACCATCGGTAAACAAATTATGGAACCAATGATCTATCACTATAAAACACCTAAAGAGGAAGCTTATAAAAAAGCAATTGAACTATTAGAATTAGTTGGAATTACTGATGCCGAAAAAAGAATGAAAAACTATCCTCATCAATTATCTGGAGGAATGCGTCAAAGAGTTGTTATTGCTATCGCTTTATCATGTGACCCATATGTATTAATTTGCGATGAACCAACAACAGCATTAGATGTTACGATTCAAGCTAAAATTTTGGAATTAATTAAAGAAATTCAAGCTAAAAAAGATTTATCAGTAATTTATATTACTCATGACTTAGGTGTTGTTGCCAAAGTGGCAGATTTTGTCAATGTAATGTATGCTGGAAAGATTGTTGAAAAAGGAACAATTGATGAAATTTTCTATGATCCACGACATCCATATACTTGGGGATTACTTTCATCAATGCCAGATTTAGATACTGATGATGATGTTTTATATACTATTCCTGGAACACCACCTAACTTGACTAATGAGATAGTAGGTGATGCTTTTGCACCACGTAATCCATATGCTTTGAAAATAGATTTACGTGTAGAACCACCAATGTTTGATGTGCCTGGTTCTTCAACTCATAAGGTTGCTAGCTGGTTAATGCATGAAAAGGCACCAAAAGTAGAAATGCCAGAATCATTAAAAAATCGTCTAGAAAAAATGAAAAGTGAGGGACTGTAAAGATGGAAACAAGAGAACCAGTATTAGAAGTTGAAAACTTAAAACAATTTTTTAGAATTAATCGTAAATTTACAGTCAAAGCCGTTAATGGAATTTCTTTTAAAATTTATCCAGGGGAAACTTATGGATTAGTTGGTGAATCTGGTTCTGGAAAATCAACTACTGGTCGTAGTATTATCCGTTTATATAAACCAACTGATGGTAAAATTACTTTTAAAGGTAAAGATATTTCTGGAAAAATGTCTAATAGTGACTTAAAACTATTAAGAACTAAGATGCAGATGATTTTTCAAGATCCGATGGCTTGTTTAAATCCCCGTAAAAAAGTTATGGATATTATTGCTGAAGGATTAGATATTCATCATTTATATAAAAATAATAAGGAAAGAGAAGAAAAAGTTTATGAAATGCTAGAGCTAGTTGGTTTATCAAAAGAACATGCCAGCCGTTATCCTCATCAATTTTCTGGAGGACAACGTCAAAGAATCGGTATTGCTCGAGCATTGATCATGGAACCTGATTTAATTATTGCTGACGAAGCAATTTCAGCATTGGATGTTTCAATCCAGGCGCAAGTAGTTAATCTGATGAAGAAAATTCAAAAGGATACTAATACAGCGATTTTGTTTATTGCCCATGATTTAAGTATGGTTAAATATATTTCTGATCATATTGGGGTTCTTCATTTAGGACATCTAGTTGAAACTGGAACAACTGAAGAAATATTTGAAAATCCGATTCATCCTTATACTAAATCATTGTTAAGTGCAATTCCAGTTCCTAACCCAAGAGTTGAAAAGAATCGTACTTCTTTAACTTATGATTATGATTCTAATGATATTGATTATGAAAAAGGAACGGAACATTTAGTTGATGGAACACATGTAGTTTTAGCTACTGATGAAGAATTTGCAAAATGGACGCAAAAACAGGTTTAGAATAATTATTTCTAAACCTGTTTTTTTTTATGGAATTAAAATATTGATTGCCTTAGAGGCAACTTCAATCGTTACTGGTAACTGTGACCCTTCTTCACCATCAATATCGATAACCAAGGGTTGATTAGTACTGATGGCAATTTTTTTAGCTTGAGTATAGTAGATAAAGGGACTATCAGCATGTTTTTTTAAAAGATAATCTTTTGATAATGCCATTAAATCAGTTACTGAACACTTTTTGATAACGATTAAATCTAATAAACCATCTTGAACATCGGCATAAGGGATAATGCAATCAAAACCACCAACTCGGTTGGTATTAGAAACCATAAACATTTTTGCTTCAATTTCAATTGGATCTTGATCATCTACTGTAATTGTTAAATCAATATTAGTATTTAACTGACTAGGAAGATTGATAATTCCATTGATATAATAGGCTAAAGGACCCAATCTTTTTTTATCGGCTTTGCTGACAGTAAAAGATACATCACTAAACATACCACCAGCAGCAACATTCATAAAATAACGATTATTTATTTTACCTACATCACAACATAGTGTTTTAAATTGTTTGATCAAATCACAGACTTTATCAACTTGACTTGGCAAATTTAAATAATTAGCAAAGTCATTAACAGTTCCAGCAGCTAAGATACATAATGGAATTGTTTTATGACTAGTGACCATCCCACTGACCACTTCATTGATGGTTCCATCACCACCAACGACAACTAGAAAATCATAATCATTTTGATTAACATTTAAAGCTTGATAGTAAGCATCATCTTTTTTTTGAGTGAAAAAGACATCTACATGGTTTACTAGCTGCTTTAGGGCTAATTGTCCAATTAGTTTATCTAATGAATTTTGAATTGTTCTTTGTCCTGAAGAAGGATTGATAATAAATAAACACCGTTTCATCTATTCTTTAACAAGTTCCAATAAAACTTTTACGGCTTGTTTCATCATGGTCAAAGACACGAATTCAAAAGGACCGTGAAAATTAGCACCGCCAGTACCAATATTTGGACATGGTAACCCTTTATAAGTTAAATTAGCTCCATCGGTACCACCTCTAATTGGTGTGGCAACGGGTTCGATTCCTACAGCGTTCATGGCCTTTTCTAATCGTTCAATAATATAATAATTTTCTTTAATAATTTTAGCCATATTTAGATAAGATTGATTGATTTCTAATTTAACTAATTCATATCCATATTTAGCATCTAAATAATCTTTAATGCGTTTAAAATCAGCAATTTGTTTTTGAATAGTATCATAATCATGGTTTCGAATGATATATTCGGCTTTAGCATATGAGCAGTCACCTTCTAAATGGTGGAGATGATTGAAACCATCATAATTATCAGTATAATATGGCTTCATTTGTTCTGGTAACATATTTTCAAATTCAATAGCGACATTAATAGCACTGATCATTTTATTTTTAGCATCACCAGGATGAATTGATTTACCGGTAATTTCTACTACAGCACTATAAGCGTTGAAGTTTTCATAGTTATATTCTTGTAAATCACCACCATCTAAGGTATAGGCATATTTAGCATCAAACTTCTTAACATCAAAATTTTCAGTTCCGCGTCCAACTTCTTCATCAGGGGTGAAAGCAATTTTAATGTCATTGTGTTTAATTTCAGGATGATGATATAAATAATCGGCTAAATCCATGATAATGGCAACACCAGCTTTATCATCAGCTCCTAGTAGAGTAGTTCCATCAGTAGTGATTAAATCATGACCGATCATTTTATTCATGATTTCAAATTTACTAGGATCTAGAGTTAAATTTAATTCTTGATTGATCGTAATTACAGAGCCATCATAATTGGTTACTTTATTTGGTTTAATATCTTTACCACTGGCATCAGGTGAAGTATCCATATGGGCAATAAAACCGATAACATCACCAGTACCACCATTTCCTTTGATAGTTCCATAAACGATACCATATTCATCTAAATGGGCATCGTCAATCCCAATTTCTAACATTTGTTTAACTAATTCTTTTCCTAATTCTAATTGTTTTAGTGTTGATGGTGTAGTTGATGAGTATTCATCAGATTGACTATCAAAACTAACGTATTTTAAAAATCTTTCTTCAATATTCATATCTAAGACTCCTTAATAATATTGTTTATGGTAATTATACCCACTAATTTGAATTAAAACAATCCCTTTATTAAGTACCCTTGTTGTTTATTTACTTCTTGGTCATTCTAAGATAAAATAGTAAAGATGTTTTTTTAAAGGAGTAATTATGGCAAAATATTATGCAGTAAAAAAAGGACGAAAACCCGGTATCTATAATAGCTGGGATTTATGCCAGCAACAAGTTAATGGTTTTAAAGGGGCAATTTTTAAATCATTTAAAACTGAAGCTGAAGCGTTAGCTTTTATTGAAGATAAACCATTAGAAAAAAGCTATGTAGATGTAGATGTTGACTTGCAGGCATATGTTGATGGAAGTTTTAATACTACAACTAGAGAATATGGTTATGGATGTGTTATCATTAAAGATCAACAGGTAGTTAAGGAGTTTTTTGGAAAAGGTAATAATGAAGAATTAACTGAAATGCGAAATGTGGCCGGAGAAATATTAGCGTGTTTAAATGCTTTAAAATATGCAATTGCTCATGGATATAAAAGCATTGGTATTTACTATGATTTTGAAGGAATTGAAAATTGGGCAACTAGTGCCTGGCAGGCAACTAAACCAGGGACCATTGCTTATCAAAATAAAATGAAAGAATTGCGACAGCAAATCGCTATAACCTTTGTTAAGGTAGAAGCCCATAGTGGTGATTTTTACAATGATCGGGCTGATAAACTTGCTAAAAAGGCAGTTGGTATTAAAGCTTAAAAGGGGAATTTAAATAAATGGCAAGGCAGATTAGACTAAGTAAAAGTAAAAGAAAAAAATTATCAAAAAGCTGGATTGGAATATTAATATTGATTATCATTGCCGGTTATAATTTTTATCAGGCAAATAAGTCTATTGAACCAGGGGAACGCTTTGAAGTTACTCTGTCAAAGTGTGTTGATGGAGATACGGCCTGGTTTGATATTGATGGTGAAACGACCAAAGTGCGTTTTTTGTATGTGGATACTCCCGAATCAACAAATGAAATCGAACCATATGGAAAAGAAGCCAGTGAGTTTACCAAAGATCAATTAACTAACGCTACGACCATTGAGCTGGAATTAAATAATGATGGCGATACAAATGATAAATATGATCGACTGTTAGCATGGGTATTTGTGGATGGTGAATTATTACAGGAAAAATTAGCTAGCGAAGGATATGTTGAAAAATTCTATGACTATGGTTATGATTATACCTATAAACAAGAAATCATCACAGCTGATAAACAAGCACAGGATTTACATAAAGGAATCTATAGTCTACCACAATAATCCAAATTGTATGTAAAGTTATGGTAATTATTTAAAAAAGCTCGAAAAACCGTTTAAAATTAAGATTTTTTAGGGGTGATTATCAAATTAATCATCCTCTTTTTTTATTTTTTCTAGGTAGAATACAGCTTTGAACCAAAAAAGTATTTGAAATTTAACATATTTTAAGGTATTCTATAACATATATAGTAAAGGAATAGGTGATTAAATGTTAAGGTATGTTTTAAAGCGTGTCCTGATTGGAATCGTAACACTTTTTGTCCTTGCTAGTGTAACGTTTTTTCTGATGAAAGCTACACCAGGATCACCAATCAATGGTGAAAAGTATAAAACAGAAGAAGCCTACCAAGCTGCGATGGAAAAGTATAATCTTGACAAACCAGTCTTTGAACAATACTTAATTTATATTGAGGATTTAGCTCATGGTAATTTAGGTGAAAGTATGGTTCAAGAAGGTAGAACGGTTGAGTATTATATCAAAAACGGTTTCCCAGTTACGGCACGATTAGGATCAATTAGTTTTATAGTTGCCGTTGTAGGCGGGATTTCTTTAGGAACAGCTGCTGCTCTTTCTGAAAAGAAATGGGTAAGTAATGTTTGTATGTTTATTGCAACGATTGGAGTTTCAATTCCTTCATTCTTAATTGCAATGTTATTGATTGTATTTGTTGGGGTGGAATTACAACTCTTGCCGTTTGTGGGGCTCAATAGCCCGGCCAACTATGTCATGCCAGCGATTTCGCTAGCACTTTATCCAATTTCGATGATTTCTCGTTTAACTAGAAGTTCATTAGTTGAAGTCATGAAACAGGATTATATTGTTTTAGCTCGTAGTAAAGGAACTCCATACCGTCGAGTTGTTCTTCGCCATGCGATTAAAAATGCAATGTTACCAGTTGTAACATACGCTGGACCAATGTTTGCATTTTTATTAACTGGAAGTTTCGTAGTTGAAAGTATTTATTCTATTCCCGGGGTTGGAAGTACTTTCGTTTCATGTGTTATGAATCGTGACTATCCAGTAATTATGGGAGTAACAATTTTCTTAGGTATTTTAATTATTTCATTTAACTTAATTACTGATATTATTTCAGCGTTAATCGATCCAAGAATTAGATTGAAGTAAGGGGGTAAAGATGATGGAAAATAAGAATAAAGAATTAGAACTTACTCCTGAATTATTTGAACCGCTTGCTGAATCTGAAAAAAATGCTGAAAAAATTTCATATGAAAGTAAGACGTATTTTCAAGATGCTTGGAGTCGTTTTAGACAAAATAAATTAGCTTTTGTGGGATTTTGCTTTTTAGCCGTTATGGTTGTTTGCTGCATCGTAATCCCAATGGTTTCACCATATACATATGATGGTCAAGATATGGCTAGTGCCAATTTGGGTTCTTCATTAGCTCATCCAATGGGAACTGATAAATTTGGTCGTGATATCTTAGTTCGGGTTATGTATGGTGGGCGTATTTCATTAACAGTTGGAGTTGTTGCTGCCTTTATTGCTTTATGTATTGGGGTATTATATGGCGGTGTTGCTGGATACTTCGGTGGTAAAGTTGATATGTTAATGATGCGTTTTGTAGATATGATGTATTCAATTCCTGATATCTTATACGTAATTTTGATCGTAGTAGTTATGGAACCGAGTATGTTTTCAATCCTGCTAGGGATTTCGATTTCGTCATGGATGGGAATGTCTAGACAGGTTAGAGCTCAGGTTATGACCCTAAAAGAACAGGAATTCTCACTTGCAGCCTTTGTATTAGGGGCAAGTCGTAAAAGAATTATTTTAAAACACTTGATCATTAACTCAATGGGACCAATTATTGTATCAGTTACGATGTTAGTTCCAAGTGTAATCTTTAATGAAGCTTATTTAGGTTTCTTAGGGATTGGGTTAAATGCCCCACAAGCCAGCTGGGGTACATTAGCTAACGATGCTCGTCAGGTCATGATGATTTATCCAATGCAGGTTGTTTGGCCAGTACTGGCAATCTGTTTAACCATGTTAGCATTAAACTTTATTGGAGACGGATTAGGCGATGCCTTAGATCCTAAGAAGAAGTAGGAGGTATAGAATATGAGTATGTTAGATATTAAACACTTGTCTACTGAATTCACTACTGAAAACGGGATCGTACAGGCTGTTAGAGATGTTACAATAAGTGTTGAAAAAGGTGAAATTTTAGGAATTGTTGGTGAATCTGGTTCCGGAAAATCACAAACAATGTATTCAGTAATGGGCTTGTTAGCGGGAAATGGTCGTGTTAGCGAAGGTGACATTACAATTGATGGAAAAGATATTTCACCAAAAAATTACGATAAAAAAGAATATGATAAAATCATGAGCAGTATTCGTGGAAATGATATGGCCATGATTTTCCAGGATCCAATGACTTTCTTGAATCCAGTTTTAACTATCGAAAAACAATTATGTGAACCAATCTTAAATCACAATAAGATTTCGAAAGCGGAAGCAAGAAAAAGAGCAATTGAATTAATGAAAAAAGTTGGTATTCCTTCACCAGAACAACGGATCAAACAATATCCATATCAGTTTTCTGGAGGGATGCGTCAAAGAATTATCATTGCAATGGCGCTGGCATGTAATCCAAAAGTAATTATTGCCGATGAACCAACAACAGCGTTGGATGTTACTATTCAGGCTCAAGTACTTGATTTAATTAAAAATTTAAAGAAAGAAATTGATTCAAGTATTATTATGATTACTCATGACTTAGGTGTCGTTGCCAGTATCTGTGATCGGATTGCTATCATGTATGGTGGTAAGATTGTTGAAATCGGTACTGCAGATGAAATTTTCTATAATCCACAACATGAATATACTAAAGGTTTATTATCTTGTATTTCTAATCCAGAAGAAGTGGAAAGAAAAGAATTACATCCAATTCCGGGATCACCACCTGATTTATTAAATATCGGTGATTGGTGTCCGTTTGTTGATCGTTGTGATAAAGCAATGAAGATTTGTAAAATGAAGATGCCAGAAGAAAAACAATTTAGTGAAACGCACGCATGTTCTTGCTGGTTATCTCACCCTTTAGCGAAACAAGGAAAGGGGGCTTAAAAGATGGATAAAAAACCAGTCTTAAAAATCGAAGATTTAAAAGTCTATTTTCAAATCGGTGGTGGCTTTTTAAAGAAAAAAGATATTGTCAAAGCAGTAGATGGGATTTCGTTTGAAATCTATGAAGGTGAAACATTCGGTTTAGTTGGTGAATCTGGGTGTGGTAAAAGTACTACTGGTAGAGCAATTGTTAAAATTAATACACCAACTGCAGGAAAAATCTATGTAAATGGTAAAGATATTACTACTATTAAGGGAAAAGAATTAAAACAATTTAAACGTGATGTCCAAATGATTTTCCAGGATCCTTATGCCAGTTTAAATCCACGTATGACAGTTGGGGAAATCATTAGAGAACCAATGGATATTCACAATATTGGTACTAAAGAAGAACGTGAGAAGCGAGTTCGTGAGTTGTTGGAAATTGTTGGTTTGAAACCAGACCACATTCGTCGTTATCCTCATGAATTCTCAGGTGGACAAAGACAAAGAATTGGAATTGCTAGAACTTTAGCATTAAATCCAAAATTCATTGTTTGTGATGAGCCTATTTCTGCGCTTGACGTTTCTATTCAGGCGCAAGTAATAAATTTGCTTGAAAAGATTCAAGCCGAAATGGGGATTTCTTATTTATTCATTGCCCATGATTTAAGTATGGTAAAACATATTTCTGATCGAATTGGGGTAATGTATTTAGGAAATTTGGTTGAGGTTGGTGATAGTGATGATGTTTATCGTCGTCCATTACATCCTTATACTCAAGCCCTTTTATCTGCTGTGCCAATTCCAGATCCAAAAGTGGCTCGAGAAAGAGAACGTATTGTTCTACAAGGAGAATTACCTAGCCCAATCAATCCGCCTAGTGGCTGTGTGTTTAGAACACGTTGCCCTAAGGCTACTGAGAAATGTGCTCAGGCTAAGCCACAACTTAAAACAGTTGAGGGTCGCCAGGTAGCTTGTTTCTTATATGAATAATTTTAGAAAGGGGAAAAAACATGAAAAAACTATTTAGCTTTCTAGTATGTTTAGCTATGTTAGTTTCACTAACTGGCTGCGGTGGTGGATCAAACCGTGATACTTCAACAGTTAGAGCTGCAGTAGGTGGGGACATTGAAATCTTAGACCCAGCTATTGTTGATGATTCTATTACTGCCAATGTATTGGCACAAATGTATGAAGGTCTATATAAATTAGATCAAGATGGTAATGCTGTACCAAATGTGGCAACTGATATGCCAGAAATCAGCGACGACGGTTTAACTTATACAATCAAAATTCATGATGGCTATAAATGGTCTGATGGGGAACCATTAACTGCAAATGATTTTGTTTATGCATGGAAACGTGCTGCTGCAATGGGAACTGGTACTGCTTATTATTCACAATTTATTTCTGAAAATGTTTTAAATGGTGGTACTGGTGCTGAACTTGGATCAATTGATGAATTGGCTGATTTTGGAGCTGTTGCATTAGATGATACAACTATCCAAATTACATTAAAGGCAAAATGCCCTTACTTCACTTCATTATTAACTAACACAGTATTCTATCCAATGCGTCAAGATGTTATTGAAAATGCTGATGCTCCTAATGGTGGCGATCCTTTAAAATCAACTTGGGCTGATCAAACTGACTTACCAACTAATGGTGCTTTCTCAGCTACTAAAGTAGATTCTAAAGATGAAGTTGTTTTAACTAAAAATGATGAATATCATGCTGCTGACGAAGTAAAATTAGAAACAATTTCTTTCAAAGTAATGGCTGATGCTAACTCAGAAACTAGTGCTTTCCAATCTGGAGAAATTGATTTCGCAACAAACGTTAACAGTGAAACTATTGAAAATAGCAAAGAATTACAAGATCAAGTTTATGTAATTGATCCATTTGTATGTAACTATTATGTTTTAATCAACTCTGGAGAAGAATGTACTAATGAAGTATTAAAAGACCCTGAAATCAGAGAAGCATTCTCTCTTGCAATTGACCGTGATGCTGTAATGCAAGCTTCTGGTAAAGGTGATTATGCTTATGAATTAAATAACTTAGTTCCTATTGGTATCCCTGGAGCTAATGGTGATTATACTGAAGAAGTTGGAAACAACTATGCAGGTGGTTATGATATTGAAAAAGCAAAACAAATTATGGAAGCTAAAGGATACAGCGCTGATAATATGTTAACATTAACATACAGCTACAACGATGTTCCTATGCATAAAGACGTTGCTCAAGCTATTCAAGCATCTGTAAAAGAAGCTTATATCAACTTAGAATTAAAAGTAGCTGAATTACAAACATTCTTTGATCAACGTGATAAAGGTGAATTCGAAACTTGCCGTCATGCAATGACTGCAGACTTCTTAGATCCAATGGCTTACTTATCTATGTACTATGGGTTCGATAAAGCTGGTAATACAGTTGATGATGCAACTTATGAATCTATGTTAGATGCAGCTAACGCTTTAGATGGTGCTGAACGTATGAATGGTTTACATGCAGCTGAACAATACTTAGTTCAAACTATGCATTATGTAGTTCCATTATTTGGATATACTGAACCATTCTTAAAAGCATCAGAATTAGAAGGTGTTACTTCTTCACCAGAAGGACATTATGATTTAACAAGAGCTTCATACACTGCTGAATAATTAATTACTTATTAGGAATACACTTATGTGTATTCCTTTCTTTATTTAAAAGTAGTATAATTTAGATATTATGAAAGGAGAAATTTATGATAAGTATAAAAACAGTAAAAGAACAATATCAAATAAAGGATAAAATCTTACAAGAACGTTTAGATTTGATTTTGCCTGAAGTAATGAAAGAATATGACGTAGATATGTGGCTTTCAGCATCGAAAGAGTATAATGAAGATCCACTTTTTCACGCAATTACCCCAGCTAGTTATCCAACAGCTAGACGAATTTCATTATTCGCTTTTGTTAAAAAGGGTGATGAAGTAAAACGTTTTTCATTATGTATGCCAAGCAAAGAGCTGGCTCCTTATTATACTAGCTATTGGATTGATTTTAATCACGAAGATCAAATGGCATGCTTAAATCGTTTATGCCAAGAATATGATCCTAAAAACATAGCTGTTAATGTTTCTGATAATTTTGCTTTTAGTGATGGAATGTCACAGGGATTATATGAAATGATCACTGCAAAGATGGATGAAAAATATCAAAAAAGGATTATTAGAAACGATGCTCTAGCAATCAAATTAATGGAATTAAGAACACCAACTGAATTAGAGTTACATCCAGAAGTTGTAGCTGTGGCTTTTTCGGTAATTGAAGAAGTATTCAGTGCTAAAAGTATTACTCCAGGTGTAACTACTTGTGAAGATCTTCAATGGTTAATGATGCAAAAAGTCAAAGATTTAGGTTTAGATTACTGGTTTGAGCCAACTGTTGATTTACAACGAGAGGGTCTTGAAGATAGCCAGTATTTTGGAGTAATTGAAAAAGGTGATTTGTTGCACTGTGATTTTGGTATTCGTTATTTGAATATTTGTACGGATACGCAACGGTTAGCTTATGTTGCTAAAGATGGTGAAACAAAAATTCCTGATGAGCTATTAGCAGGAATGAAAATAAATGATCGTTTCCAAGATATTGTTGCCAGCCAGATGAAAGTTGGAAAAACCGGAAATGAAGTTTTGATTGATGCATTAAATCAAGCTAAGGAAGAAGGAATTGAAGCGGTATTATATTCACATCCATGTAATTTTTACGGACATGGTCCTGGACCAACAATTGGATTATGGAATAATCAACAGGCTATTCCAGTAAAAGGTGATGTAAAATTGTCCAATAATACAACTTTTGCTTTAGAATTAAATACTAAGGCCCCTGTAAATAATCAAGATTATTATTTCTATACTGAAGAAACTGTTTTATTTAACGAAAAGGGATTAACTTATTTATATCCAGGTAGAAAGGACATTTATTTTATTAACTGCAATGAAAAATAAAATGAAACCGGCTTTTCAAAGTATTTCTGGTGGTTTGTTTGAAGCAGTAGAAAAAGCAGATGTTGGAGACAGTTATACTAAACTAGCTAGTCAGGGGGTATCCCTGATGGGCTGGGCTGATCCAATGATGCCTGATTATGCTTTAAATGAAACTGTCTTAAATAAAACTATCGAAGCTATTAAATCACCACTAGCCAGTCATTATACAGCTCCAACTGGTAATATGGAATTAAGAACAATTATTTGTCAACATGCCAGTAAAAAATATGGAGTGGATCTAGATCCAAATCGAAATATTATTATTACTCCTGGCAGTGACAGTGCGTTATTTTTTGCCATGTTCCCTTTTTTACAAGCTGATGATGAAGTAATTGTGCCATGTCCTTGTTATCCTAATAACTTACAAAATATCGCTATGATGCAAGCTAAAGCTAAAATATTACCATTAAAAAAAGAAAATGGGTATCAAATTGAGTCTTCAACTTTAGAAGCCTTGATTACTGATAAGACGAAAATGATCGTCTTGACCCATCCTAACAATCCAACTACGACTGTTTTTAATCGTGCAAGTTTAGAGGCAATTAGACAGGTAGTATTAAAATATGATTTAGTTTTAGTTTGTGATCAGGCATTTGAAGATTTTACCTTTGAAAATGAATTTATAGCTCCAATGAGCCTGCCGGGAATGTTTGAACATACAATTACTGTTTGTTCGGTCTCTAAAGGGATGGGTTTAAGTGGTTATCGAGTTGGTTATATTTTTGCTTGCGATGAAGTTATGGATGTAATGTATGGTTGTGCGGTTAGTGTAATTGGCGCAACGAATACCGTTAGCCAGATTGCTGTTATCGAAGCTTTTAAAAATCCTGATTTTATGGAAGAATTTAGACAAAAATATGATTATCGCCGAAAAATGGCTTATCGTATTTTAAACGAAGTTCCTGGTGTTTCAATGGAATTGAGTCAGTCTGGTTTCTTGGGCTGGGTTGATGTTAGTCGATTAGGAGATAGTAGTGAAATTTGTCAACGCTTAGTAACTGAAGCTAAGGTATCTGTAAATGATGGTAAAAATTATGGACCAGGTGGTGAAGGCCATTTTCGAATCGTTCTAGGGGTTTATCGTGATAATGATAAAGTAATTGCGGCATTAAATAATATTGCCTCAGTACTGACAAAAATTGCTCAGGAAAAGAAGATAAAATAAAAAGAACTAGATGACTAGTTCTTTTTACTTTTTTTATTTGCTCTTTTATGACATAAATAAGCGATTGCAATAGTAATAACAGCGACGATTGGTAAAATCCATAAGAAATTACTGTTGATGTATTGATAATCACCAGACCAGATTCCAGTCCATTCTCCAATTTTTTTGATTAAAATTGCAATTGCATAAGATGTAGTAACTACTTGCACTGCTCCTAAAATAAACTTAATGATTTTTGGAAATACTTCAGTAAATAAGATTAAAGAAACAATACAAACAGCACTGATAAAGCAGTTTATAACAAAATACATTGGCATTTCTCCTTTTATAAGTACTTAAATAAAATACCACAAAATACTAAGAAATGCAATATCAACTACATATTATCAATTAAATATGTTAAGATATATTTATTAGGGGGATTTTCAATGAAAATATTAACAATTTGTATTCCATGTACTAATGCAATCAATTATATGCATAAAGCTTTAGGGTCTTGTATGATTTTAAAAGATGATTTGGAAATTATCATTATTGATAATAATTCTACTGATGAAACTTATCAGGCGGCGTTAGCATATCAACAAGACTATCCTGAAACATTTAAAGTTATTAAAAATACGGAAAATGAAGATATTATCGCTCTAGCATATCGTCATGCCACTGGTTTATATTTTAAGGTTTTAGACAGTTATGATTGGGTAGATCGAGCCTCATTAGTACGAGTGGTCGAAACTTTACATGATATTATTAGAGTGCAAGCTAATTTAGATGTAATTGTCACTGATTATTGTGCTTTTTATGAAAAGAAACCACGAGTTGTTTCTTATCGTTCGGTTTTTCCTAAAGATAAGATTTTTGGATGGCATGAAATTAAGCATTTTAAGAAAAAACAGTATTTATTAAGGTCATCATTGATTTTAAAAACTAGGATCGTTAAGGAAGTAATTGATAATTTTTCATTAGGAGCTACGTTTCCTCTAGAAATATTAGCTTATGGACCTTTACCATATTTAAGATCATTTTGTTATATTGATATGCCACTACATTGTTTTGGGAGAAATCCATTTACTAATATTTCCATTGATACCTTTAAGCAAATGGATTTATTAAAAGTAGCACGGTTATATTTTGATTATTATGATATTTATAGTTTACGTTCACGTAAGCAAAGAAATTATATGATCAAGTATTTATCAATGGTAACTTTAATTGTCAGTGCTTTGCTTAGTCTTGAGGGTAATTTAGAGAGTATTCAAGATAAGGATGATTTATGGAATTATTTAAAATATACTAATGCTAAGTTGTATAAAGAGCTAAAAAAGACGTCTTATGGTCGTTTAGCAATTGTAGAAGGGCGTTTATCTAATAATGTGATTAAGTTGGCATATGATTTGATATTAAAAATTTATGGGATTTAATTGTATACATATTTATGATTTTAGTTTAAATGTTTTGGAATTTCCTAAATTAAGGAAAGAAAATTAGTTTTTTCAATATTTTTTGTTGACATTTTCTTAGTAATGGATATAATCTATTTATAAATCAGAAATGGTTTATAAGTAGGGGAAGAAAGATACACACTATAATAGTATCTAATATTAATAGACAGGACTTGTTGGGGGATGAGTTCTGTTTTATTTTGGCCTAAAAATAATTAGCATGATTGAATAAAATATACTATATTAGTTGCAATTTTCTTAAAATATCAGTATATTAACAAAAAGGGGTGAGATTATGAAGAATAAAAGTTTGATCAGAAAAGTTATTGAAACTGATCCAGCAGCACGATATGCTTTAAATGTTATTATCAATTATCCAGGGGTACATGCGATGTTCTGTTATCGGATCAATAACTTTTTGTGGACTAAGTTGCATTTGAAATTATTAGCGCGTTTATTAAGTCAAATTGCAAGATTCTTTACAGGAATTGAAATCCATCCAGGTGCGACAATTGGGAAAAGATTATTTATTGATCATGGCATGGGCGTAGTAATTGGTGAAACAACCATTATTGGCGATGACTGTGTTTTATATCAGGGAGTTACTTTAGGTGGTGTTGGTACTGGTGAACATAAAGTAAAACGCCATCCAACCTTATTAAATAATGTAATGGTCTCGGCAGGGGCAAAAGTAATTGGCGATGTAACGATTGGAAATAATACCATTTTAGGAGCCCAAACGGTAGTTTTAAAAGATGTACCTGATAATTGTACGGTAGTCGGTGTTCCAGCTTTTATAGTTAAGGAAAATGGTGTCAAAGTTAAAAAAGAATTATAAGCAATATTTATTTTTAATGCCACTTATTTTGTTTATCACCGATTATTATTTAATGATAAATGGTCATTTACAAAAAATTGATCATCTGGTTTTTGTAATTTTAAGAACATTAACAAGTGATATAGTTACTATATTTTTTATTTCAATAACTCAGTTGGGGAGTTTGTTTGGGATTTTGATCGTCACTGCTGGAGTCTTTTTATTTAATCGTAAACTGGCACTTACCTGTTTACTTACTGCTTTATTTACTCAAGGATTAAACCAGGTCTTAAAAGTGATTATCCAACGTCCTAGGCCAGAGGTCATGACATTTATTCATGAAAGTAACTATAGTTTTCCTAGTGGCCATGCAATGGCAGTCACTTGTTTATATGGGATGTTAATATATTATTTTTATCATAGTAATTTTAAATATCGGAAGTTGTTGATAGCAATTAGTGTGGTGATTATTACTTTAGTATCACTGAGTAGAATTTATTTAGGAGTGCATTATTTTAGTGATATTATTGGTGGAATTTTATTATCTATTAGTTTAATATTATTTATTATTCATTGGCCTTCTTTATTTTAAAGAAGGTTTTTTTGAATTTTTAAGCGCTTAATTTTAGTCAAAATATGGGATTAATTGTGTTATAATTAAAGTAGTTTTTAAAGGGGAGAAAATAAATGCAAAAGACAAAATTAAAGCAATATAGTATAATATTAATCTTAGGGATAATATTGATAGTGATTTTTAAAGTGTTTGATCCATCGTGGTTTACAGTTGTCTTGAAAGCATTTTATCCAGTTATCATAGGGGCAACATTGGCATATATCTTATATCCACTAGTAAAGATATTAGAGAATTGCTTTAATAATAATCAATCTAAATTTATTAGTAAACATAGTCGGGTAATAAGTATTTTAATTGTTTTCTTGGCATTGATTGTTTTATTAGTTTTGTTACTATACTGGTTAATTCCAGTGATTATGAGTTACATAATTGAATTAATTAATAATATTGATTATTATTATTTTAATTTTAAAACGACGATTAATCAAACTTTTAATGATCCGAAGATAACTGAAACGATTATTAAAGTTAGTGACAGACTAGTTAATTCAATAAAAAGTTTATCAGCTAATGATTATTTACGAATGATTGCTTTTGCCGGAAAGACCGGAAGTACTTTACTTACTATTTTAATGGGACTGATTTTTTGTCCTTATATTTTG
The DNA here is from genome assembly GCF_944324745.1 of uncultured Thomasclavelia sp. Lineage (GTDB taxonomy): Bacteria > Bacillota_I > Bacilli_A > Erysipelotrichales > Coprobacillaceae > Thomasclavelia. The sequence continues at coordinate 33,210 of NZ_CALUXO010000018.1, forward strand.
ATTGAAAGCAAGAAGTTATTAGGTATTTTTGATCGATTAATGTTATGTTTTATAAATCATCATAAATTGGATTTAATTCATCATTATGCTTATAAATCACATAAAATCTTTGGTGATTTTATTTATGGGAAATTTATTGATTCGGTAATTATAGGTTTAATTGCTTTAGTTGGTTTTTATTTCATGAATCTACCATTTTATCCTTTATTAGCCTTTGTAGTATTTATTACCAATATTATCCCTTATTTTGGGCCTTTTATCGGTGGTATCCCGGTTACTTTTGTGGTTTTCTTGATTGAAGGTTTGATGCCAGGGATTGCTACGGGAGTTTTTATCTTTGTATTACAACAGTTTGATGGATTATTCTTAGGACCACATATCTTAAGCGATACTGTAGGGGTTTCTCCATTTTGGATTATTACTTCAATAACAGTTTTTGGAAGTTTGTTTGGATTTTTTGGAATGCTGCTTGGAGTACCGATGATTTGTGTTATCAGAATGTTTTTTAATGATTTTATTGCTTATCGTAAAAAGATTAATGCCTATGATAAATCAACGAAATAAAATAAGCGAGATTATTTATTTCTCGCTTATTTTTTCAATTGCAGCTAATTGCACACAGATAGTCAGCAAAGTAGCGGCTTTATTTAATTCTTCTACAGTTGGAAAAGATGGTGCTATACGGATATTTTGATCTTGAGGATCTTTACCATATGGGAAAGTAGCTCCAACATTAGTAAGAGTTACGCCACCTTCTTGACATAATTGCCATACTCGTTTAGCACATCCTGGCATTACATCCAGACTGATAAAATAACCACCATTAGGTTTAGTCCATGTAGCAATCTCCTTACCACCTAATTCAGTTTCTAAACAATTAAGCACAGCATCAAATTTTGGCTTTAAAATTTTAGCATGTAATTGCATATGCTTTTTTAAATTAGCGACATCTTTAAAGAAGACTAAATGTCGTAATTGGTTCATTTTATCTTGTGAGATTGATTGAACTGATAAACGTTTTTTAATATCAGCAATATTATTATCGCTGGCAACTAAACATGAAATACCACTTCCGGCAAAAGTAATTTTAGATGTAGAAGCAACCATAATAACTAAATCTTCGTTATTATATTTTGGTAATTCGTCAAATATATTTAATAGCTGGTCACCAGGTGATGTTAGATCATGAACACAATAAGCATTGTCATAAATGATTCTAAAGTCTTTAGCAGCTGGCTTTAAGGCTGCTAGTTCTTTGATAACTTGATCACTATAAGTAATACCAGTTGGATTAGAATATTTAGGAACACAAAACATTCCTTTAACCGATTCATCTTTAATATATTCTCTAACAGCATCCATATCTGGTCCTTCATCGTTTAAAGCGATGGTAATCATTTCAATGCCAAAATATTCTAAGAAAGCAAAATGGCGATCATATCCAGGTGCTGGACATAAAAATTTAACTTTATCTAATTTTGACCATGGAGTATTGTTTAAAATTCCTGTGGCCATTGCTTGTGATAAATAATCAAACATTATAGTTAAACTTGAAGTTCCACCGATGATAATGTTATCAGCATTAACTTGAAGCAAATCACTAAAAAATGCTCGTAGTTCTTTTAAACCTTCAAGGCCACCATAATTACGGCAATCTACACCACCACAGATATATTCTTGACAATTAAGTAAATCCATTGATAAATCTAATTGATCGCTTGATGGTTTACCACGTGACATATCTAATTTTAAACCTTGCTGTTTAAATTCATTGTAACGTTTTTCTAATTCTATTTTTGCATCAATAAGTTCTTCTTGATTCATTTGCGAAAATGCTTTCATGACAGTCCCCCTTATAAATATATGTAAGTCGTAAGTATTGTAACCATTATAGTTCTTTTTTTCAAGATGAATACTTAAATTTAAAGGAATTTCTTGAAAAAAGATTGACTTGAAGTTAACTACAAGTATTAAAATTAATTTATTAGAAATAGTAATCTTGACAGAAATAAAGGACTTAATTAAAGGAGGTAGCCAGGTGAAAACAAAAGTTTTAGGTAAAGATTTTAAAGTGTCCGCAATTGGTCTAGGATGTATGGGGATGACCCATGGGTTTGGAGATGCTGCTAATCCTGATGAAATGATTGAAGTAATTCGTGGAGCTTATCAGGCTGGAATTACAATGTTTGATACAGCTGAATGTTATCAGGGAGTTGGAGTAGATGGCCAAATTTTGTATAATGAAGATTTAGTAGGAACAGCTTTATCAATCTATCCTCGTGATAGTTACCAAATTGCAACTAAATGTGGTATTAAAGTAGTAAATAATGAACAAGTTTTAGATGCAAGACCTGAGGTGATTAGAGCTTCATTAGCTGGTTCTTTAAAAAGATTAAAGACAGATTATGTAGATTTATATTATTTACATCGAGTTGATCCAAATACACCAATTGAAACAGTGGCTATGGTAATGAAAGAATTAATGGTTGAAGGAAAAATCAAGCATTGGGGATTAAGTGAAGCGGGAATCGAAACCATTAAAAAAGCCCATGCTATTTGCCCTTTAACGGTTGTTGAAAGTGAATATTCGATGATTTTTAGAGAACCAGAAAATAATGGTTTATTAAAAACACTACAGGAGTTACAGATTGGCTTTGTTCCATTTGCTCCGCTAGGAAAAGGTTTTCTAACGGGAACAATTGCCAGTAATCAAAGTTTTCCTGTTAATGATACACGCAGCAAACAGCCACGATTTAAAAAGAAAAATATGCAGGCCAATCAGATTCTGATCGATCTAATAGAAAAAATAGTTACAAAGAAACAAGCCACTCCAGCTCAAATTGCCTTGGCCTGGGTCATGGCACAAGGAGATTATATTGTTCCTATACCTGGTAGTCGTAAATTGAGTCGAATTAAAGAGAATATTCAAGCTACGGAAATTAAATTTACTGCTCAAGAATTGTCTAAAATCAAAGAAGCATTAGACAAAATGGAATTACAGGCTTTACGTTGGGATCCTGATTCAACTATGGCTAAAAGAGTCGGGCGCTAAAATCAATTGCCGGATTAATAAAACTGCTCTATAATATAACTAAAAGAGGTGACAAAGATGACAATTGCAGAAGTAAGTAAGAAGTTTGATATTAGTTCTACTACTTTAAGGTACTATGAAAAAATTGGATTGATGAATCCTGTTCATAAAAATTCCAGTGGTCATCGTGATTATCAGGAAGCTGATTTTCGGCGGATTAATTTTATTAAGTGTATGCGAAAAGCTGGAATGACAATTGAACAGATAAAATTATATGTTGATTTATTTAATGAAGGCGAACATACTATTCCCAAACGTAAAGAAATTATGATTGAACAGTTAGGTAATCTAGAAGCTCAAGTTCGTGAGTTAGAGGATGTCATCAGCTATTTAAAAAATAAAATTGAAAATTATGAAAATACGCTGGTAAAAAGAGAAATGGAACAACGTCATCATCAAAGAGGATAAAAAGTCAAATCTCGTAGAATAAAATAGTTCTACGAGATTTTCTGTGTTATAATGGAGTATATTAATACAACAGATACGTAGTGATAGATAATGATACAAATAGTTGAAAGGTGGAGGTAATTTTATGCGGATTTATTTGATTATCGGGATCGTAGTAGTAGTTATATTATTATTGCTTTTAATTATTTTTTTAAGAAAAAGAAATCGACGCCCAAAATATTATATATTGATTGTTAATTTTGATGATGGATATTTTTATGATTTAGCTGCTGATGAACGGTTTAATAAATTAGCCAGCTTTGAAAAAAATGGGGATGGATTTATTGCTAGAACGCATTTAAATGAAGTTCAGTTGAAAAAAGAAATTGGTCAGATTTTAGACATGGATCTGGCAAAAGTACACGTTATTATTAAAAGATGGTGGCTAAATCGCAATCAGGAAGATTTTATGTAAGGCATGAAGCAATTCATGCTTTTTGTATTTGTTAAATTATTTACTGGTTTAGATAGTTAAAATTTGTCAATACATTTAATGGAGGCGATGAAATGATCGATCAAGTTAAATTATTGGCAGGAGCCCAGGATATAAATGGGATTTTTTTACCTATAGATGAGATTTATATTTTAGTATCAACTGGTTATACCCATAGTATTTTAGAAAATCGAGTTCGAAAACAATATTATGTCAACAATAAATACATTGATTTCAAGTCTGAGTAGTCAATCAGACTTTTTTATCTAAAAACAACTTCCAATAATGAAAGTTGTCAGTATCATAACAGGGAGGTGATTAAAAATGATTGATCCAAAAGATTATCCATTTCATGTTAAGTGGCTTGGTGGGATAGAAGAATTTGATGATTATATTAACTCATGGAAAGAAGCCGCACCGTGGGATAATGAAAATCACATAAAAGAAATATTAGATGGAGAAGAACAAGCACAGGTTAGTATGTCTATGTGGTCCAACCCATATATGCGATAACCAATAAAGTTTAATATAAGGAAGTGTTTTAAATGACTGAAAAAGAAAAAGAACAAGAATATAAAAGATTGTGTATTAAATTAGGTTTTATTCCGTCAGAATATGAGCCTGATACATCAAAAGGTGTTTTTGAAGACGGCAATATGTATAATCCATTTAAAAAATTAACGTATGATGAATTAATGTTTTTATATGATAACGGTTATTTAGATAAAAAATAAAACTCCGGTTATTCATAATTAAGCCACCAATAAAGGAGTGATAAGGTCATGAGTATAGAAAATGACCTAGTAAGAAGAAAAAAGCCGTTATGTCTTTGAGATAAATTTTACCTATAAATGTTAATGGTATTACCAGGCGGTATTGGAAATCAGGCTTTACTACTAAAAAAGAGGTTCAGGAGCACGAGACACTGATCAGGGCTGAGGTTAAGGAAAAAGGCACGATGAAAAAAGATAGTCTCAAGATCCTTGATTGATGTCTATCAGTAATTTTTAGACTTTGGAGCAAGTCAGTACCAGGAAAATACTATAAAAAATATAGTTAATTATCACTATTTCAAAGTTGTACTTATCAAAATGCTTGATTATGCCTCGCTACAGGGCTACTTCAATATGGTATTGAGACAAATAAAAACATCAGGAAAGCACTAAATTGCATTATAAAATACACTTTTAAAGTTGGTTATATTAGTAACAATCGTAACTGTCACTGGTAAGGAAAATGCTGGAAACGTTGATAAAATACTTGATCAACAAGGTGTTTTGATTTTGGTAGATGCTCTTATAGATAAAAGCATTTTTGACCTGGATAATGATATTATTCATGCAGATAAAAAACTAATCTGCAAAGAATTAAAGAAAAAAGACTTTAAAATTTCCCATGAATGAAGTCCAAAAATCTAATTCCCCTACCTGGTATTCTTAAAGATATTATTAACGGTTTATGGTCAATCCATCTAACAAGGCTATTTGCGACGTAGAGGGCTTTGTATGGGCATAGATTAGAATACTAGATATTTCTTTTAATTTCTTATATGCTAAGACATACCTATGTTACAATGCTGGTAATTAATATTGTTGATTTAAAAACTGTGCAGGATTTAATGAGACATAGTAATATCAATACTACTATGAGCATTTACACGCATATTAAAAAAAGCATTAATTAGAGGTTAGTATTTTTGAAAAAAATGTGGTAAAAACATCAGATAAACAAAAAGCCCTCAACTAGAATTGGCTCTAGAATGAGGGTTTCAAGCAATTTTATAAACTTTATAGATTTATATTTGGCATCCCTAGTAGGAATCGAACCTACAACTTAACCTCCGGAGGGTTACGTGATATCCATTTCACTATAGGGACATTTCTTGATTAGTATAACATTTATTTTAATAAAAATAAATAACAACTGAATAATTTTTTTATTTTATCAAAGAAAAAAGTATAAAGCTAAATGAAAAAAGGGTAGGCTAATTAAAAAAATCATGCTATGCTATTTTTAATAAAAAAGTTAATAAAAATGAATGGATTTTGTTGCTTCAATCGTATTATTAGTGAAAAGAGTTAGATTTACTAAATAATCGAGGAGGGATTTTGATGAAAAAAATTATTATTAGTTTATTAACTGGAATTGGATTGTTAGGATTTGGAGCCAATGTGATCATGGCTGATGCACCAGCTAACAGTAGTACTAATCAAGGAGGTACTGCTACGGTAACTGAAATTACTGGTACTAATTGCAATCATGTTGATAGTGATGGAGATGGTATTTGTGATTATTGCCAGGCAAATTGTGGAAACAGTCAGGAAAATTATCAATGTAAGCATCATGATGAAAATGGTGATGGTATTTGTGATAATTGTAATGAAAGTTGTCCTCACTATGGCAATACTGGCACTACTACTAGTTCAACTAGCTATGGTCATCATGAAAATGGACATAATGCAAGACACCATGGTAATCATCATTAATAAAGGCTAGTTTAATGCGTAGTGAACATGAATTGAATCGGGTTATTGATCAATACGGTGATACTGTTAGACGAATTTGTCTGCTTTATTTAAAAAATGAAGCTGATAGTGAAGATATTTTTCAAACAGTTTTTTTGAAGTATGTTACTAGTACCACTAAATTCGATAGTTCGGAACATGAAAAAGCCTGGATTATTCGGGTTACTATCAATAACTGCAAGGATTTACTTAAAAAGTTTTTTCGTCGAAAAACAGTGTCACTTGATGATTTGATTGAAAAACCCAGATCTTTAAGTGATGATCATCGTGAAGTGATTGAAGCGGTGTTGTCGTTACCGCAAAAGTATCGAGATGTTATCTATTTACACTATTATGAAGGTTATACAGCACCAGAAATTAGTCAAATTCTTGGTAAAAATGTTAACACTGTTTATACACTCCTGACTCGTTCCAAGAAAATGCTGCGAGAACAATTAGGGGGTGATTATGATGGATAAAAAGATCCAAGAAGCTTTTGACCAGATTCAAGTTGAAGATCGTTTAAAAGATAAAACTAAAGCTTATATAGTAAAACAAACCAAGAATTATACTAAAAGTAAACAATTTCATTTTTATCGTTTAATTCCATTAGCAGTATCTTTGATATTACTGATAATTGGTGGGTATTGGTTATATTTTGTTCCAACAGTAGCTATCAGTGTTGATATTAATCCGTCAATTGAACTAGGTATTAATCGTTTTAATCAGGTTGTTTCTGTTGATAGTTATAATGATGATGGTAAGTCATTATTAGAATCATTGGATCTTAAATATCGAGATTATCAAGATGCGATTGATTCAATAATCAATAATGATCAGGTCATTGCTTATTTATCTAATGATGAAGTGATGACAATTTGTGTTATAGGTGATGAAAATAACCAGTCTAATCAAATTTTATCGAATCTTGAAACAGTTACTAATGATCAAAGTAATACTTATTGTTATCATACTAATCATCATGAGGTTAATGATGCTCATGAATTGGGATTGTCGTATGGTAAATACCATGCATATTTAAAACTTCAGGAGTTGGATCCTAGTATTACGATTGATGATGTTCAAAATATGTCAATGAAAGAAATTCATCATTTGATTGAATCACTTACATCAAGTAATGGAAGTGCTGAAAGTGGCGAAAGTAGTGAACATGGTCACCATCATGGTCAACACCATGAATAAAAGGATTTTAACTAAAATCCTTTTTTGTAACATAATAAATCGATATTGACTAAAAAAATAAAAAATCCAGCAATATTTAATCAATGATGTATCAATGATCTTTAAATAACCGGCTCCAATGATCATATCACAAATCAGTAATAGTAAAAGAGAAATAAAAAGATGATCTTTATTTTTATAAGCAAAAAATAAATTTAGAAGACTGTAGGAAAGATAAATAAGCGCTAGAGCTATCAGTGGATCAACTATTAAAAGAATACATAAAATAAAAGGAAAATATTGCTGGTAGTTTAATAGTTTTGAATATTGAATCTGAACCAAAATAAAAAAGAAAATACCAATAGTGTAGTGATGAGTAAATAATAATAGATAATCACCAATTAACATGTAAAAAAATGTTTTTATCATCTGAATATTTTTGATAGTGTAAAAACTATAGATTAAATGAACGATCGTTGTCAGCAGTTTAATGCTGTTGCTATCTTTATTGAGAAAATCGAAAATGATAAAGATAATAAAAAGAATGAAATTTAAAACGAGCATTTAACCACCATTATTAGTTTGAGTTTTTTAGTAAGATATAATCAAAAAGAGTGTAGTAAATTAGGATAATTTGATAGAATATAGATAACTGGGGGAAAAGTAATGAAACATATTTTTATCATCAATCCTAATAATCAAAGTAAAATAGAAAATATAATCGTAAAAGTGATGCAAGGATATCAATATGAAATCAAGTATACGCAATATCCACGACATGCTACTAAAATAGCTTCTAATTATTATTCATGTCATTATCGCATTTATGCAGTTGGTGGCGATGGCTTGATTCATGAAATTGTTCAGGGACTAGCTGGCAGTGATAATGAGTTAGTGGTAATTCCCATGGGTACAGGCAATGATTTTATTCGTACGATTGCCAATAGCCATGATCCACAATTGTTATTAGAACAATCATTGAAGCTAAAAGCTCAGCCGATTGATTTGATACAAGCTAATGATATTTATTGTATCAACGTTCTTTGTTGTGCTTTTGATAGTGATATTGCCAATAATGTCCATAATTATAAACAAATCAGGCTGTTACCACGTTCTTTACAGTATGTCAACGTTTTATTACATCGGGTTTTTAAATATCATCTTTCTTTGACTAAAGTTAGTTTAAATGGGGAAAAATTATATGAGAACAAGCTGTTGTTAGGAGCGCTTTGTAATGGACAATATTTTGGTGGTGGCTTTAAAATTGGTAAATATGCTAATGTTCAAAATGGTCTAATTGACATTAATCTTGTACCTAAATTACCAGGTTATAAAATTTCTTATTATCTTTCATTGCTACTAACTGAAAGACTTGAAAAAGGAAAATTGTATTATCATAATCAATTAGAAAGGGTTACGCTTGAAAGCTGGCAGGAAGTTAATATCGATGGTGAAGTTTATCCTCCAGGCACTTATCAATTGAGAATTGTTAAAAATCAGTTAAAAGTTGTCTTATTTACTAAAAATTAATTGACTTTCGTAACTTTTTGGATTATTATTACTGCTATAAAAGGGAGTAGCTGACACAATAGTGTTTACGATTTCGTCAATACGATGATTTATCATCCGGAACGTGATTAAACAGCGAGACTTTTATTGCAAAAATCGATGCAATAAAAGTGCTCGCTTTTATTGTGGAAAAAGAGGAGAAATGAAAATGAAGGCTTATTACAACGAGAGCAAAACGGAAGTTAGAAAACGTGTTAATGGGTCGTTAAAACCATTGACAGACCAGCAAGTTAAGGCTAATCAAGAAAAGTACGGGTTAAATGAGCTGGTAGAAGCAAAAAAGAAAAGCTTATTCAAAGTTTTTCTAGAACAGTATCAAGATTTTTTAGTTATTATTTTAATTATCGCGGCGATTATTTCGGGGTTTTTAGGTGACTTTGAAAGTACGATCGTAATTTTAATCGTTATTACGATCAACGCCATTTTAGGAACTGTTCAAACAGTTAAAGCGGAACAGTCATTAAACAGTTTAAAAGAATTATCTTCACCAAACGCTAAAGTTTTAAGAAATGGACAAATCATTGAGATTCCTAGTAAGGAAGTAACTATTGGTGATGAAGTTCATCTAGAAGCTGGTGATTTTATTCCAGCAGACGGTCGTATTTTAGAAAATGCTAGTATGAAAGTTGACGAAAGTGCTTTAACTGGTGAAAGTGTGGCGGTTGAAAAAGACACTGATGTAATTGAAGGAGAAGTTCCATTAGGTGATCGAACTAACATGGTTTATTCTGGAAGTTTTGTTACTTATGGACGGGGTACTTTTTTAGTAACTGCTATTGGTATGGATACTGAAGTTGGTAAAATTGCGCAATTATTAAAATCAACTTCTGAAAAGAAAACACCATTACAAGTTAACTTAGATAATTTTGGTAAAAAATTATCAATTATCATTATCATTTTCTGTGCTATTTTATTTGGAATTAATATTCTTCAAGGTGGTAATCCTGGAGATGCCTTTATGTTTGCAGTTGCTTTAGCTGTAGCTGCCATTCCGGAAGCATTAAGTTCAATTGTTACGATCGTGTTATCATTTGGAACCCAAAAGATGGCTCGTGAAGGGGCAATTATTCGTAAATTACAGGCTGTTGAAGGTTTAGGTAGTGTTTCTATTATTTGTTCTGATAAAACTGGTACCTTAACTCAAAATAAAATGACAGTTGAAGACTACTATGTCGAAGGTCAAAGAATTCCAGCTGATCAAATTGATCCAAATATTCCGTTCCATAAAGACTTAATACGTTTAAGTATTTTATGTAATGACTCATCTAATGTAGATGGAAAAGAAATTGGTGATCCAACTGAGACAGCGTTAATTAATTTAAGTCAAAAATTAGGTGTTCCAGCCAGTAGAGTTCGTGGTGTTTATCCACGTTTAAGCGAATTACCATTTGATAGTGATCGTAAAATGATGTCAACTTTACATCAATTAAAAGATGGTTATACTATGATCACTAAAGGTGCGGTTGATGCTTTAATTGATCGTGTAAAATATATTCGTAAAAATAATCAAGATGTTGCTATCACGGATCAAGATAAAGAAGATATCTTGAAAATGAACTTGGAGTTTTCTCAAGGAGGACTTCGGGTCTTAGCGTTTACTTATCGTCGTTTTGATGAAGAAAAAAACTTAGATTATGATGATGAAAATGATTTAACTTTCTTAGGGTTGATTTCAATGATGGATCCACCTCGTGAAGAAAGTGCTGCTGCGGTTGCTGAAAGTAAAATGGCTGGTATTACACCAATCATGATTACTGGAGATCATAAAATTACAGCTGCTGCTATTGCTAAAAGAATTGGTATTTTAACTGATATGTCACAAGCTGTCGAAGGTAGTGCTATTGATAATTTAAGTGATGAAGAATTACAAAAATTTGTGGAAGATAAACGCGTTTATGCTCGTGTTTCTCCAGAACATAAAATTAGAATCGTTCGTGCCTGGCAAGATAAAGGTAATATCGTTGCCATGACAGGGGATGGTGTTAATGACGCCCCAGCTTTAAAACAGGCTGATATCGGAGTAGCTATGGGAATTACTGGTAGTGAAGTTTCAAAAGATGCTGCTGCCATGGTTTTAACTGATGATAACTTTGCTACAATCATTAAAGCAGTTGAAAATGGTCGTAATATTTATGCCCATATCAAAGATGCAATTCAGTTCTTATTATCTGGTAACTTTGGAGCAATTCTAGTTGTTTTATATGCTTCACTTTGTGCTTTACCAGTTCCATTTGAACCAGTGCATTTATTGTTTATCAACTTATTGACTGACAGTTTACCTGCAATTGCTTTAGGTTTAGAGCCACATAGCAGCGCTGTTATGAAAGAAAAACCTCGTCCAATGAATGAGTCAATTCTAACAAAATCATTCTTAACTAGTATTGGATTGGAAGGTTTGGTTATTTCAATCATGACAATGATTGGCTTTATGATTGGTTACCAGGAAAATGCTGTTTTAGCTAGTACAATGGCTTTTGGTACTTTATGTTTATCAAGATTAGTTCATGGATATAACTGTAAATCAAAAACACCAGTATTGTTCAAAAAAGGTTTCTTTAATAATATCTATTTACAAGGGGCTTTCTTAATTGGCTTCATATTAATCACAAGTGTTTTAGTTATTCCATTCTTTGATACAATGTTTAAAGTACAAACTTTATCATTACAACAATTTGTGCTTGTATTTGGTTTAGCTTTAGCTAACTTACCAATTATTCAAATTCTTAAATGGATTAGAAGTCGTTTTAGTAAATAAGGAAAGATTTTAAAAGTCTTTCCTTTTTATTTTGAATTGATGGTTGCCGGCAATCTATTTATCAATTTGTAAGGAATGAGGATTTTTGGTATACTAATATTGCATATAGTTTTATCAAATTATATGCATATATGTAAAGACAGAAAAAGCTAAATATTGTGATTGATTTTTTGGATAATATATAAAAGACTGACTGACCATATTAACTGACTATGTATTTCATAAAAAATCTTTCCGATAATTATTTATACACGAACATAACATTAATATTTGGCTAAGTTTTCTGTCTTTTTCTTTAAATATTAAATAATTAACGGATATATATGTAAAATCATTTTATTCATAATGAAAAGAGGAATTAAATATGGATGTTAAAACAAGGATATCTAATCTTAAATTCGACGATATGACTAAAGATGAAACTATTAGAGTGATTCGGTTACTTAAATCAGCATTATTACAACAAAAAAATGAAAAATATGATCCCTTTAATGTATATACTATTACTCAGAGTGAATTTACCAACAATTCTTTGGGCATCGAAAATCCAAATTTCTCCATAAATAAGCAGCAAATTAGTCGTATATATGAAGATGGTTATTTGTATGATTGTAATAAATATCTTAATATTCAAACAGTTGAAGAAATAACCGGTCATTATCTTTTATTTAATGAAATGCTGGATACTTTAAATGATGAACTTAGTCAAGAGTTAATCAAAAAATATCATTATATTTTCAAACATGATGTTTTTATTGAAAGGGTTAATGGTCATCCGTGTGGTGAATATAAAAAGACTGATAATAATACTAAAACTGAACAGTTTGTCAAACCAGCTAAGGTAAAAAAAACGATGCAAGAGTTAATCGATTGGTATAATAACCAGCCAAAGGATTTATTAAGGATTATCCGTTTTTTGGTTGAATTTGATAAAATCCATCCTTTTTATAGTGGTAATGGAATTATAGGAAGAATGCTGGTCTTTAAAGAATGCTTAAAAAATGATATTTTTCCAGTAATATTTAAAGATGAATCCCCATTTAGTGCAATTAATTATCATGAAAACATGAAATCAGCAAAAGAGCAAGATAATTTACTTATTTTGCAGATTGGTTTCGGTTTTGCTGCTAAAAAATATCAACAACAATATTTTGAATTGATTCAATCATCTTTATCTGAATACCAAACAAGCCAGGCTGCCAGCAAAAGTTATGCACCAGCTGAAAAAAAAGATAAAAATTAATCAAGGATTGACCGTAACTTGGAATTGGTGTAAATTAAACATCGTATAGTATAAATAATATCGAGGTGGAAATTGTGGAAGTAGCATTAAAAACAGATTCAAGAAAGGTAAAACCGGGTGATACCTTTATTGCCATTCCTAATGTGGTAAGAGATGGTCACGACTATATTGAACAGGCAATAAAAAATGGTGCGGTTAAGATAATTTGTGAACATGGCAGTTATAGTGTAGAAACTCAAATTGTTCCTAGTACCCGTAAATATTTAAAAGATTATCTGTATCAAAATTATTACCCATTAATTAAGGATATGAAATTAATTGGGGTAACTGGTACTAATGGTAAAACAACAACTTGTCTAATGATTTACCAAATCTTAACGATGTTAAAAGTAAAAGCGGCTTATATGGGAACGATTGGTTTTTATTATGGTGATGTTAAAAAGCCGATGGCTAATACTACGCCTGATGTTGATGTTTTATATAATATGTTATTAGAAGCTAAAGATCATGGAATTGAATATTTTGTAATGGAAGTTAGTTCGCATGCTTTAGATATGGACCGGATTCATGGTTTAGAATTTGATGAAGTAGCTTTTACTAATTTAACTCAGGATCATTTAGATTATCATAAGACTTTAGAAAATTATGCTAATGCTAAGCAAAAATTATTTAAAAAGACTCGTCATCAAAAGATTGCAGTTATCAATGGAGATGATCCGCATTTTCAACATTTTGTTTTAGAAAATAATCATAATATTATTATTAGTGAAACAAACGGGGATTTAACCATTGAAAATATTACTTTTAGCCATTTGGGTACCAGTTTTAGTTTTAGTTATGAAAACCATCAATATCAAACAACATTAAATATGGTAGGTCGTTATAATGTTTATAATTACTTAACGTCAATGTTGTTAGTTCATTGTCTAGGGTTTGAAATTGATCAGATTTTGCAGCTTAATGATCGTTTGAAGGCACCAGCTGGACGAATGGAATTGATCAAATATCAAACCAATAGTATCTTTGTTGACTATGCTCATACACCTGATGCAGTCTTAAATGTTTTAAATAGTGCTCAAGAATTTAAAATCGGACGGATAATTACTATTATTGGCTGTGGTGGTGATCGTGATCCATTAAAACGGCCTATTATGGGCAAAATTGCAGTTGAAAATAGTGACTATGTTATTTTTACCAGCGATAATCCCCGCAGTGAAGATCCGTTAAAAATTTTAGATGATATTACCAGAGAGTTAACTGGAGATAATTACTGTATTGAAGAAGATCGGGCAAAGGCAATTAAACAAGGAATTGATTTATTACATGATAATGATATTTTGATGATTCTTGGTAAAGGACATGAAGATTATCAAATTACTAAAGCTGGTAAACATCACTTCAGTGATCAAGAAGAGGTAGCTAAATATCTTGAACAAAAAAGTTAGGTTAATGACTATTGAAGACTACCAATCAGTTTTTGATTTATGGCAACAAAGTAAGATGGTTGGTTTATGCTCTCTAGATGATAGTTATGAAGGTATTTACAAGTTTTTAAAACGTAATCCCAGCAGTAATTTTGTAGCTTTGATAGATGATCAATTAGTTGGAGCTATTATGAGCGGTCATGATGGTCGTCGCGGTTTTATTTATCATTTAGTAGTGGCTCAAGATCATTCACGTCAAGGTATTGGGCCGGGAGTTAGTGTTTAAATGCCTGGAGGCTTTAGAGAAAGAAGAAATAACTAAAGTAGCAATCGTTGTTTTTAAAAATAATGAAAATGGTAATGCTTTTTTGCAGCATTTAGGCTTTGAATTACGGGATGATTTAGTGTATCGAAATATTAGTATTAATCAGGAGAATAATTAAATGCGAATTCATCAGTTAGATATAAGTGAAATAAAGTTTGAGCGGAAAACTTATACGGATAGTTTATCAGCTTCAATCAAACGAATTGGATTATCTTTTCCAATCAAAGTAAAATTTGAAAATAATCAGTATTATTGTGTTGATGGTCATAAACGTTTAACTGCCATCAGTGATATCGATGATGATAATTTATATACTAAACGTCGTAAAGTCAATGTCATCATTACCAATAATGGTGATTTACGGTCTAATGATTGCTGGCGTGGTCGAAATATGCATTAAAGACGAGGGAAACCTCGTCTTTTTAATCAATAATTCGATTTAATAATTCTACAGCGTCCATAGCATCTTTAGAATAATAATCAGCATTAATTTCTTTAGCATAATCTTCAGTTAGGACAGCACCACCGACAAAGATTGGACACATACCATCAATTTCTTTTAACATGGCAATTGTTTTTTCCATTGAAGCAACGGTTGTTGTCATTAAAGCACTTAATCCAATTGCTTTTGGATGATATTGCTTATAAGCTGCCACGATATCTTCTGGTGGTACATCCTTTCCTAAATCGATTATTCTATAACCATAACTTTCTAAAACGACCTTAACGATATTTTTACCAATATCATGAATATCACCCTGGACCGTAGCCATGATTACTGGCCCTTTAGCTTTTGAAGATTCATTAAAAGTTTCTTTGATTACATTAAAAGCAATTTTCGATGTTTCAGCGGCTTGAATTAACTGCGGTAAAAAGATAGTGTTGTTTTCATATTGAACGCCAACTTTATCTAAAGCTGGAATTAGAATCTGATTGATTACTTCTAAACCGTCTTTTGTTTCTAATTCTTTTTTAGTTGCTGCTGTTACTTCATCTTTTAATCCCCGAATGATAATATCTTCTAAATTGAATTCAAGGGTAGTTTGTGGTGTTTTATTTGTTTGATTAGCTTGTCGATTGATATAAACAGTTGCATCGTGGTCATAATTATATAAAACATTAAAGGCATCAATAGCACTCATCAATTCTTGATCGAGTGGATTAATAATTGGTAAATCTAATCCTGCAGTCATCGCCATTGTTAAAAAGGTCTTATTTAATAATGGACGATTAGGTAATCCAAATGAAACATTGCTGACTCCAAGTACTGTGTGCACCCCTAATTTTTCTTTGACCATTTGAACAGCTTTGACAGTTTCCATCACTTCTTTTTGTTGAGCTGAAACAGTTAATACAAGACAATCGATAATGATATTTTCTTTACTGATACCATAATCAGCAGCAGTCTTGATAATTTTTTTGGCAATTTTGAAACGATCTTCAGCTAATGGTGGAATACCATTTTCGTCTAAAGTTAATCCTATAACAACACCACCATATTTTTTTACAATAGGAAAAATAGTTTCCATTGTTTCCATCTTCCCATTTACTGAATTAATTAATGGCTTTCCATTATAATAACGACAGCCCTGTTCAATAGCGGTAACATTGGAACTATCGATTTGCAATGGTAAAGAAACAACTTCTTGAATTAACTTGATAACTTTTTTCATTGTTGCTGGTTCATCAATTCCAGGCAAGCCAACATTGACATCTAAAACATGGGCTTTAGCTTGATCTTGTTTGATTGCTTCAATAACTAATTCATCATAATGCTGTTGCTTTAAAGCTTCCTTTAATTTTTTCTTCCCAGTTGGATTTAAACGTTCACCGCAAACAACAACATGATGGCCAAATTCTACTGTTTGGCTGCCACTGGACACTCGAGTGGCGATAACAGGATTTGTAGTAACTGGTTGATCAGGTAAAGCTTGTTTTAGTGCTTGAATAAATTCTGGGGTAGTACCACAGCAGCCCCCAACGACTCTAACACCATTATTTACATGTTTAATAGTTTCGTTAACGAATGTCACTGCATCCATATTGTAGCAGGTTTTTCCAGCTACAAGACATGGTAAACCGGCATTTGGCTGGACAATTACTGGGACAGTAGCCGTGGATAAGATTTCATTGATAATTGGGGTTAATTCAACGGGTCCTAATGAACAGTTTACCCCTAATGCGTCAACATTTAATCCTTCTAGGACATTTACCATTGTTAGTGGATCACAGCCTGATAAGGTTCGTTGGTTACTTTCAAAAGTCATAGTGACAAAAACTGGTAAATCGCTGTTTTCTTTAACCGCCAGAACTCCAGCCTTGACTTCATAAATATCAGTCATAGTTTCCAGCAAGACTAAATCAACTTTATCTTTGGCAATCAATACTTGTTCTTTGATAATGTCATAAGCCTGATCAAAGGTTAAAGTTCCCATTGGCTCTAATAGTTGACCAATAGGTCCAATATCCAAAGCAATATAACATTGATCTTCTAAATGGGCTTTTTTTCTAGCCGCAATTGCATTATCAATGGCACTGTTGATAATATCTGATAATTCATAGGGAGCGTCTTTCATTTTTAAAGCGTTAGCTCCAAAAGTATTAGTGGTAATAAAATTGGCACCAGCTTTTAAATATTTTAAATGAATTTCTTGAATTAATTCAGGCTTGGTGATATTTAAACATTCAGGAATATCACCAGCTTTCAACCCAGCTTCTTGAAGCTGGGTTCCCATCGCTCCATCAAAAACTAATATTTCTTTTTTTAATCTATCTTGTAACATCTTTGCCCTCTTTTCCGATATTGACAGTTATCTTTTAAATAGCAGCTAAAACAATGTCTCTTTTGCTGCTGGTTACCAATTCCAATTAAGCCAATCATTGATTTTTGTGGCAAAAGCAAACAATCAGGTAAAACTGTTAAACCAATATGCTTATCACACTGTAATGCTTTTGCTAAAGGTCGATTCAGTTCTATCGGTACATTACCATAGCCTGGACAAAATCTAAACGTATGTAATCCAAAGTTTTGCTTTGCTTCAAATTCATCGCATTTAGCTTCGAGATAACTGCTGGCAACTGCATCAAGAATCGTCATTTTAGTAAGATCGATAATACTATAGTATTTTAACTTTTTATCCAATTCTAGACCTAGAGTACAGGCAATAACAACGACCTGATTACAAGAGTCAAATAAATCAATTAAATCAGGATAATCAATTGTTAAATCTAACTCTTTGATAGTTAATGGCTGATGGCTTAAAGTAAATATCTGATACATAATTTTTGGAGAAAACTGAGTAATTTCTTGTAAACATTCATTTAATAATTGCTCAGTTTGGTTGTCAATTTTTTGATTCTGGTAACCAAGATATTTTAAAGCATTTTCTTTAATCATCGATAAATTCCTTAAAAATATTTTCAGTTCTAAGTAATATTTCTTTAACGATTTCAGGACGATTCATTGTATATAAATGAATACCATCAACCCCATTAGTAATTAAATCAATAATTTGATTGGTAGCATAGTTTAAACCGACTTCACGCATTGCTTTAGGATTGTTTCTAAAACGTTCCAAAGAAGCTGATAAGGTATAAGGAATATTGCTGCCACTTAATTTAGCCGTATTTAATAAAGAACGGCTATTAGTTGCCGGCATAATTCCGGCGATAATTGGTACATTTATTCCGCGTAATCGAGCTTCACGAACTAGTCGGTAGTAATAATTGTTATCGTAAAATAACTGTGTAATCAAATACTGGGCTCCAGAATCAATTTTCTTTTTTAAAGCATCTAAATCAGCTTCCAAAGAAGGTGCCTCTTGATGGACTTCTGGATAACAGGCTCCACTTAAACAGAAAGTATCGGGATAATTTTTTGTGATAAATTCATTTAATTCACTGGCATATTTAAAACAGTGCGGAGCGGTCTGGGGATCATAATCTTTAGGATAGTCTCCACGCAAAGCTAAGATATTTTCAATCTTATTTTCTTTTAATTGATTTAAAACCTGAGTTAATTGTTCAGGAGTGGCATCGATACAACTTAAATGAGCTACCGGTTCAACATCATAATCACGTTTAATTTTAGAAACGATTTCGACAGTGTTTCTAGTAGTTGAACCACCAGCACCATAAGTAACCGAAATGAAATCAGGCTTTAACTTTGCCAGTTCATCTATGGTTGCATAAATAGAACTAATATCACCATCATTTTTTTTAGGTGGAAATATTTCAAAAGATAATGTTGGTTTTTTCATTAATTTATCAATAATCTTCATCTTTGTTTCTCCTTGAATTTATTACGTACATTATAGAAAATAGCGTCTTTTTCGTCAACTGTCTTCTTCAAAGCAGCTATCGATAATTTTAGCCGCCATAACACTAAACTGATTAGAATAATAGGCTAGAACTAAAATTAGAATTAGTCGTTTTTGATCATCTTCGATATCTAGTTCATAGTTGGAAACTATGTTTTCAAGCATAGTTTTAAAATTTGATTTTTGTTCATTTTTTATCTTAAGAAAATAATTATAAATAGTTTCTAAATCTTGATTATTTTCATATACTGGTGTTAACAATTGTTTAATTTCTTGAAGCGTAATTGTATTTTTTAAATTATAGATCAGTAACATGGCAATAATTTGTTCTTTGGAATATTTTTTTCCTTTTACCGGTTTGATGATTCCCGCTTTAGAATAGTTATTGATCATGGTTTTGGTTAATAGTTTATCATCTTGATGTCGTTTGTTATCAGTTAGATTATTTTCAAATAAAGTCATGATTTGATCCATATATAAATCTAGGGTTGGAATATCTTGACTGTTTAAATCGCTTTGATTGATTGTTTCTTCAAGAATAGTCTCAAGTTTTTTTACCATTATGTTCACCTCATGTTAATTTTATCTTAATTTATTAGATGATTCAAGATATGGTTGACATTGATATAAATAATGGTATTATTATCATACAATATAGTTTTAAAAACTACATTAGGAGGTTTTGATATGAAATTTTTTAAGAACGCTATGGATCCTGTTAGCAGTGAAACTCATTTTATTGGGGCAATTCTTTCATTAGCTGCTTTGATTGTGATGATGATAATAGCCATTATTGAAGACTCTACTCAGTTTACTAAAATTGGAATTATTGTTTTTGGGATTTCATCAGTTGCATTATATACTGCAAGTACTGTTTATCATTATTTTAATGGGAATCCTGATAATAAAATAAAGTTATTTTTACGAAAATTAGATCATTCAATGATCTATGTTTTGATTGCTGGAACTTATACACCATTTTGTTTAACTTACTTAGACTATCCTCATAGTATCTACTTTCTTGGAGTAATCTGGTCAATTGCTTTGATTGGAATCTTAATCAAATTATTTTGGATCAAAGCACCACGAATTCTATCAACGATATTTTATTTATTGATGGGCTGGGCCTTGATTTTTGATTTTCCAGCATTTTTAAATATTCCATTAGGATGTTTAGCTTTAGTTGCTTGTGGCGGTATTAGTTATACAGTTGGGGCAATTATTTATTTAATTAAAAAACCCAACTGGTTTAAAAGTTTTGGATTCCACGAATTGTTTCATATCTTTGTTATGATTGGTTCTGCTTTCCATTTTGTAGCCGTTATTGTTTATGTTCTGTTTTAATTTTTAAATCTATAAATTATGATTAAAAAGTTAATTTTAAATTAACTTTTTAATTTTTTTACCTAAAATACTAATAATTTACTTGAATTAAGAATTCTTATTATTGGCATTTTACTTTATCTTGTGGTTATTTTTCAATTATTGTATAATATTTTTGGGTGATATAATGAATTTAAGAAAAAGAGATAAGTTTATATACTTGATTACGATGATCGTGATTCTTGGGGGAGATCAGTTAACTAAACATTTAGTTTCATCGTCAATGCAATTAGGACAGTCTCATGAAATAATTGATAATCTGTTTTATTTTACATATGCACAAAATACGGGGGTTGCCTGGGGAATGTTTGCTGGGCATTTGAGCATTTTTATCATTATTGCTTTAGTTGCCGCAATAGTGATAATTGCTTTTTTTAGAAAAACAGGTGAAAATGATGTTTTAACTCGTTATGGCTTGGTCTTAACTTTTGCTGGATTAGCGGGGAATTTAATTGATCGTCTATTTTTTGGTTATGTTCGTGATTTTATTGATGTAGTGATTTTTGGTTATAATTTTCCGATTTTTAATATTGCTGATATGGCAGTAGTAATTGGAGTTGCTTTGATTATTATTGAAATTGTAATTGAGGAGTATGTGCATGGAAAAGATTAATTTTATTGTGGAAACAAATAATCAGCGTCTTGATAAAGTAATTGCACAACAATTACCTGAAATTTCACGGACAAGAATTCAAGAAATGATTAGCCAGGGACTAGTTTTAGTTAATGGTAAGGTTGAAAAGGCTAGTTATAAAACTAGAATTGAAGATCAAATTGAAATAACTTTAAAGGAAAATACAGATTTGGATTTAGAACCAGAAAATATTCCTTTAAATATTGTTTATGAAGATAGTGATATCATTGTTGTTGATAAACCAAGTGGAATGATCGTTCATCCTTCACCAGGTATCAATCATGGTACATTAGTTAACGCTTTATTGTACCATTGTAATGATTTATCAGGAATCAATGGGGTAAATCGACCTGGAATCGTTCATCGAATTGATAAAGAAACTAGTGGGTTATTAGTAGTAGCTAAAAATGATCATGCTCATAAAATTTTGTCACAACAATTAAAAAATCATGATATGACAAGAAGTTATATTGCTTTAGTTCATGGATTGATTCCTCATCAATTGGGAAAAGTTGATGCTCCGATTGGTCGTGATAGTAAAGATCGTCAAAAAATGGCGGTTACTAGTCATAATAGTAAACATGCAGTGACTAATTTTAAAGTGTTAAAAAGATATCGTTCTATGAGTTTAATTGAATGTCGTCTCGAAACTGGACGTACTCATCAAATTAGGGTTCATATGAGCTATATCGGTTATCCAGTTTATGGGGATCCTAAGTATGGATGGCGCAAAGATGATCAAACATATGGTCAGTTTTTACATGCTAAAAAGCTGGGATTTATTCATCCAACTACTAATAAATATATTGAGTTTGAAAGTGAATTACCGGATTTCTTTCAAGAAAAATTAAATCAATTGCAGGAGGAATATGAATATGCCAAATAAAGTTATCAATTGGACGCAGTACTTTATGGGAGTTGCTAAACTATCGGCTTTTCGCTCTAAAGATCCAAACACTCAAGTAGGTGCTTGTATTGTCAATCCTGATAATAAGATCGTTGGAGTAGGGTATAACGGGCTTCCATGGGGATGTGAAGATAATGAGTTTCCTTGGGAAGTAAGAGAAGGGGAACTATATGACACTAAATATCCTTATGTTGTTCATGCGGAACTAAATGCCATTTTAAATAGTACTAGTAACTTAAAAGGATGTCGTATTTATGTTTCATTATTCCCTTGTCATGAATGTGTTAAAGCGATTATTCAAAGTGGTATCAGTGAAATTATTTATGAGGATGAAAAGTACAAAGGTACTGATAGTGATCGAGCTGCTAAAAGAATGTTAGATGCGGCCGGGGTCAAATATACCAAAGTGCCACCATTTACTATTGATATAAGATAAGACAGCCTGGCTGTCTTTTTTAATGTGTAATTAAAAAGTTTAGTTATTGACAAATTCCGGTTATCTTGTTAATAATGGGATATAATAAAAAAGGATAACAAAAGTTATCCTAGATTAAATCCTTAATTCGCTTAAAATTGGTCATATTAGTCTTAGTAACTTTATTAAGCATTTTAGCACCATACTTTTTAGCTACCTCAACTGCAACAGCATCAACACTATTACTGTTACCACGAGGTAATTTCATTTTTAAACTTCGTGACATATTGTTGAAATATTGTAGGTAAGCATATCGTGATAAAATATTAGAACAAGCTATACCCAAATATTTTTCTTCACCTTTTTGAAGAAATTTTAAATCCTTAACAACAATTACTTCACTTTTTAAATAGTTATAATAAGTCTTTGGTGAAACAAATTGATTAACTAATTTATCTTTTACGGGCATACCTACTTTTTGCATTACATTTGTCACGGCCTGGTTATATAGTTTAGCTTTAATATTCGCAAGATTATTTCCTTGTTTGACCATAGCATTATAATGAGAATTATCAAGTATCAAAAGACTATAAATTATGCGGTCTTTGATTTCTTTTGCTACTTTCACCAATTCCTTGTTATCCATTTCTTTGGGATCACGTACCCCCACACTCAAAAGCCATTCGTAGTCGCGTTCATCAACATAACATGAAACAACACACAACGGTCCGAAAAAGTCAGCGGAACCAGTTTCATCACAAGCAATATGACTTACATTAATATATTGGCTAGTAATGGGAGTTTCAACGGAACTTGAGTAGCTGAGAGTCGCAAGTTTATCGTAAGCATGCATATTAATAACACTGATTCTTTTTGAATTATCTTTTACTACATTCATGTTCTTCACTTGCCTCCTAGTCCTATATTTATTATAACATGATTTTAATATTTTTGACAGTAGAAATTTGTTTTGCTACAATGTATACTAAAAGAAATTGGGGTGATTCGATGAATTTTATCTTAAATCCAGTTAATATTGATATTGTCATTGCTATAATTTTGATTGTAATGTTAATATTTGGATATATAAAAGGTTTTATTTATAGTGTCTATGGTTTGTTAGCGACATTAGTTTCTTTATTTTTAGCACTATATTTATCAAGTCCCATAGCTGCGCTTTTTAAAGTGTATCAAGTATCGGGCTTGGGTGAACAAGTTGGTGAAGTCATTAATCGTTTCTTGATTTTTGTTATCTTGTTTATTGTAATCAAAGCCATAGTAGCGCTAATTGGTTTAGTGATTAAACCTTTAATTAAAGGAATTATTGACAGAATTAGTATTTTTAAAACCATTGATGGGATTTTAGGTGCCCTTTTTAAATTAATCGAAGGAATAATCTTGATTTATATTGCATTAATTTTTATCATAACACCAATTGTTCCTGGTGGTAAAGAAAGTGTTGATAATACATTGCTTGCTAGTCGGATTTTACGATTAGTTCCTTCTTTAAGTGAAGAAATGAGTGCAGTAACTGATGGAGTTGTAGTATTTGATGATTTCTTTGATCAGGGATTACAAAATAATAGTTATGATCCAACAACGATGAACTCGGTGATCACAATGTTATCATCAGCTTATGATTATGGACTGGTCAGTCAAGAAAATATGGTAGAAATGCTATATCGTTATTATGATCCAATTGAAAGTCCGGTTGTTGTTGATAATGAGTTATATCAACAGACAGTTTCGTTGTTAAATCAAATTAATGAAGTATCTTTTGATCAAAATCGGGTTTTAAGTAAAATAATAGTGAGTGAGTAAAATGAAGGATATATATGATACATTAGAATTTAATCAAGTTAAAAATTTAATTAGTGAATATTGTGTTAGTATGATGGCCAAAGAACTAATAGTCTCATTAAAACCAATTGAAGACTATGATGATTTGCTTTTGCAGCAACAGTATCTAGATCAAGCCATGCAGTTAATTTATCATTATGGTCGTTTACCATTAGCACCGTTTGATGATGTGGAACCGTTATTAAAAAAAGCTAATAAAGATGGAACACTACTTGGTCAAGAGCTATTAGCGATAGTTTATCTATTGAATAATGTTAAAGAAGTTAAAGAATATTTAGAAGATAAAGATTTTGATGGTCAGGAGTTACTACAATTATGTCAACAGCTAGTATTGCCAAGACAACTATTAGCTAATATCAATCACTGTATCGACAGCAGTGGTAATGTGGTTGATAATGCCAGCAGCAAATTAAAACAGTTACGGCGACAAATTTTAAATTTGGAAACTAATATAAGAAATCGGATAGAAAAAATAAAGACAGAAAACAAAGATTATTTAAGTCAGGAAAATGTGGCTACTAGAAATAATCATCTAGTTTTACCCGTAAAAGCTGGAAGTAAAGGAAATGTTAAAGGAATTGTCCATGCTCTTTCAGCCAGTGGCCAGACTATGTTTGTTGAACCAGAAGTAATTGTTCAAATGAATAATCAGCTGGTTAATGTCAAAGAAGAAGAACGCCGCGAAGTATTAAGAATTTTAAAGCTGCTTTCTAGTCAGGTCAAAGACAATTATCAGGATTTACGTGACAATCAGGAGTTATTGGTAGAACTAGATGTAATATTTGCCAAAGCGGGATATGGGGTCAAATTAAATGCCGTTGTTCCTCATGTCGTAACTGAATATCAAACATTAAGTTTAAAAAAAGCACGACATCCTTTAATTGATCAAGATACGGTAGTTGCTAATGATATTGTCTTGACACCACCTAAAAGAACTTTGTTAATAAGTGGTTCAAATACCGGTGGAAAGACCGTTGTTTTAAAAACCGCTGGTTTATTGAGCTTGATGGCTTTGTGTGCCATGGCAGTACCTTGTTATGAAGCTACAGTGCCTTTATTTGATCAAATTTGTGTTGATTTAGGTGATGAACAATCAATTGAACAATCATTATCTACTTTTTCTAGTCATATGAAACGATTAATTGAAATTACTGATGAAGTGACTTCAAAATCATTAGTTTTATTAGATGAGGTGGGTTCTGGTACTGATCCTCAAGAAGGGCAAAGCATAGCTGAAGCAATCTTGCGTTATTTACAGACTATTAATCCGTTTGTTTTAGCTTCAACGCATTATTCAGGATTAAAAGAATTTGCGAAAAATGAAGAATCTATCTTAGTAGCTGCAGTTGAATTTGATCAGGAAAAAATGCAGCCAACTTATCGTTTATTAGCTGGTAGTGTGGGTAATTCTTATGCAATTGAAATCTCACGTCGTTTGGGGCTAAAACCTGAAATTGTCAATATGGCCTATTCAATCAAAGAAGCAGCAATGACTGATACCGAAAAATTATTAGAAAAGTTGCAGGATGAATTAGCTAAAGTGCAGCTTGAAAAAGATCAGTTGGCTTTACTTACTAAAGAGGCCGATGAAAATAAACAACATTATCAGCAGTTGGTCGATAATTATGAAAAACAAAAAGATAAATTATTAGAAGCTGCTAAACAAGAAGCTAATCAGTTATTAGAGGATGCGAAAGAAGAAATTGATCTGGTAGTTGCAGATTTAAAAAATAATGCTGAAATCAAACCACATGTGGTAATTGATGCTAAAAGAAATTTAGATCTGATGAAACATGAGGCTAAAAAAGAAGTTAATCATGAAAAACATGATTATCAAGTTGGTGATATTGTCAAAGTTCTTTCAGCTAATCGCCAGGGAGAAGTCATGTCTATCAATAAAAAAGGGGTTCTATCAATTGATATGAGCGGTATTCGAGTCAATGCAAAACCTGAAGAAGTAATGTTCGTTTCTAAAAAGACCAAACCAAAAAAAGTACGTTCTAATTTAAAAGCAGTTCGTAAAGCAACAAACCAAAGTGTTGAGTTGAATATCATTGGTCAGCGCTATGAAGAGGCAATGAATAATGTTGATAAGTTTTTGGATAATGCACTAGTCAATAATTATTCGATGGTTAGAATTATTCATGGGATGGGAACTGGTGCTTTGCGTAATGGGGTGCGTAAATTGTTGCAAAAAAATAAAAATGTGGTTAGTTATCGCGATGGTGGTCCTAATGAAGGAGGACTAGGGGCAACTCTAGTATATTTTGAATAATGGATCGACAAATGATTAAAGATAAACTATCATTATTACCTTTACAACCAGGTTGTTATTTAATGAAGGATAAAAATAATGAAGTAATCTATGTTGGTAAAGCTAAAAAACTAAAAAATCGTGTTTCTTCTTATTTTGTAGGAGCACATAATTATAAAACAACAAAATTAGTTCAGGAAATTGTTGATTTTGACTATATTGTGACTGATTCTGAAAAAGAAGCGTTGTTATTGGAGATTAATTTGATAAAGGATTATTCTCCTAAATACAACATTTCTTTCATGGATAATAAATATTATCCTTATATTCAGCTTACAAGAGAAAAAGATCCGACTTTAAAGATCGTGCGTAATGCCCAAGAAAAAAAACATAAACATTTTGGACCCTTTCCAGATGGAACTGCAGCTAGAGAGACATTTAAATTATTAAATCGGCTGTTTCCGCTTAGAAAGTGTAATCATATTCCTAAAAAGCCATGTTTATATTATTCGTTGAATCAATGTCTAGCTCCTTGTATTCAAGAAGTAGATCCTGAAGACTATAAAAAAATATCTTCCCAGATTACTAAATTTATCCAAGGGGATACTAAAGAAGTCATTGATAACTTAACAGATAAGATGATGGCAGCAAGTGATGTACAAAATTATGAGCTGGCTAAAGAATGTCGTGATTTAATTACTTATATTAATCATGTTACTAGTAAACAACATGTTCAGTTTAATGATCTGGTTGACCGGGATATTGTTGGTTATTATCATGATAAAGGATATTTATGTCTGCAATTGTTTTTTATGCGCAATGGAAAACTATTAGCTCGTGACTTAAATCTTGTTCCTATGCAGGAAGATTATCAAGAACAGATTGTTTCCTTTTTGGTACGTTTTTACCAGGAAAATACGGAACCTAAAGAATTATTAGTGCCTAAAGATCTAAATGTGGATTTATTGCAGGAAATAATCAGCTGCAAAATTATTAAACCTCAAAAAGGTAATAAAGCCAGCTTAGTAGAAATGGCAAATGAAAATGCTAAGGAGCAATTGGAAAAAAAATTTTTATTAATTCAAAAAAATGAAGCAGCTACGATTGGCGCAGTTAAGCAATTAGGAGCAGCTTTAAATATCAAGATGCCACGAAGAATTGAATTATTCGATAACTCTAATATTCAAGGAGCTTATGCAGTAGCCGGAATGGTTTGTTTTAAAGATGGTGTTCCTTCAAAGAAAGACTATCGTAAATTTAAAATTAAAACTGTAGAAGGACCTGACGACTATGCCAGTATGAAAGAGGTTATCTATCGTCGCTATTATCGAGTGTTGATGGATGGTTTAGAACGGCCTGATTTAATTATTGTCGATGGTGGTAAAGGCCAAATAAAAGTGGCAAAAGAAGTAATCGACGCTTTAAATCTCGATATACCTGTTTGTGGTTTAGCTAAGGATGATCGACACAGTACGTCAATGTTATTAGATAGCAACGGTCAAGAAGTAGCAATTGATCGTAAAAGTGAATTATTTTTCTTGCTGACAAGAATGCAGGATGAAGTGCATCGTTATGCCATCAGTTTTCATAAAAATGTCCGGTCAAAATCTTTATTCCAATCAATCCTGGATGATGTAGAAGGAATCGGACCAAAACGGAAAAAACTATTGCTGCGAAAATTTGGTAGTGTCAAAAAATTGAAAGAAGCCAGCTTAGAAGATTTACAAGAAGTTTTACCTGGGGAAGTGGCTAAGAATTTATTTAACACGTTGAAAAATGACACTTAAAAATAATTTTCTCATATAGTATAATATGAGGTGAATCGATGATGAATATTATCCTGACCCCTAGGGAAAAGGAGATTTTTGATTTATTAGTAAAAAATCAATCAACCAAGGAAATTGCTAAAACACTGGGAATTAGTGAAAAAACGGTTCGTAATCATATTTCTAATGTTATCCAAAAACTAGGAGTTGATTCAAGAATTCAGGCGGTCTTTGAACTGATTAGATTTAAGGAATTAGAATTATAACTAATTCCTTTTGTTAAGATGATGTTTTAATAAAAAAAGGTGATTTTATGAAGCTAAGAAAAGGACATTTATATATTATCGTAACTCTATGTTTCGTCATGGCATTTGTTGCAATTAATCGTAAATATGATCGTTTTTATCGGGTCAATGGCATTAATAACGATAATCGTGCTTTGATTGAAATGTATTTAGACGATCAGGAACAAGAGTATTTGATTGAAAATGCGATTCCAGTCAATGAGTTTATCCAATATATTACATATCCTGATTTTAATTTGGTGTATTATCAGTTTTACAATGCTTTAAATAAAACCAACAAATATAGCAGCTATGAAGAATTACTGAGCGTAGGTAATCAGCTGGCTAGTAAATTAGAGGTTTCTTTTGGTAGTAACGCGCTTACTTACTGTGATCGATTGATTAAAAATGATCTGGTTGCTGCTTATATTAATCAAGAAAATTTTGAATTTGATTATATCAACTATTATCAGCTAATTCGAGCTTTATATGATGAAACTGACTACACATATATTAATGACACTAATAATTATATTGCAATTATGTTAGATTATGATCAGGTTGATGAAGATGATTTGGAAACTGCTATTACCGATCTTTGTGATAATTTCACCAAAACTTCTTTAGCTTCTTTATTTAATAGTGAGCTATTGCCAGGATCTTCTAGGGTATATGATCCTAGTCCAGCAACTATTGTTATCAACAATAGTACTTATATAGGTGGTTATGAACCTAAAAATCTGGTTACGACATTAGGAATCCCTCGAACCAATTATTCAATGTATTTACAGGAAGAAACTTTTAATCAGTTATTAGAAATGTATCGAGCCTGTTATAGTGAACTTGGCAGTGGTTTGATTTTAACTAAGGCTTATGTTGGTTATGATGTAGCGATGTTAGAAGACCGTGGAGTTATTGCTGGATATAATGAGTTCCAGTTAGGAAATACGGTAGCTTTGCAAAAAAGTGAGATCAGTGCTGAGGATTTTGTGGAAACTGATGTTTATCAGTGGCTAATAAATCACTGCTACGAGTATGGTTTTGTTTTACGATATCCAGTAGATAAAGTAGCTGTTACTAACCATGAATTTGATTCTGCAATTTTTAGATATGTTGGTGTTGAAGTCGCCACCAGCATGCATAATCAAAATCTTTGTTTAGAGGAATACAATAATTTAAATCAAAATGAACAGTAAAAATGCAGGGTGACCTGCATTTTTTAAATATCTTTTTCTACTAAAATTGTTCCAGATAAATCTTTTATTAGTTCTTTTTGGCTTATCGCTTGACCAATTACATATAAACCGCTATAGCTACCACATGGACCATAGTACATAACAACATTTTTCCATGGTGCAAAATAAGCTAATGTTCCTACATCACCAGATTCTAATAGTGGCGTATTACTAGTTTTTAAAGATGTTGGTGGATAGAAGATCTTTTCATTGTTTGAAAAATTTTCTACCGCTATTTCCAGTGGTAATTGATCGTATAAGGATTTAGCCCCATCACTATCATTTAATTTAAAAATAATTTGTTTATCTTGATTAGTTACTTTAATATTCATCATATCACCTCAAAAATATTGTAATAAAAAAACACCTGAACTACCAATACTTATTAAATATAACTAACTATACCTTAAAGTAATAGTTTTTTGTTTTAAATCCCTTTTTTTAACTTTTAACCAGCCTTCTGTGTTTTACAGACAAGCAATAAAAAAATTATAATTAATATGAAAGTTAGATATTGGGGGTGATAAAAATGGATTGGAAATTAAGCGCTAGAAATAGAAGCTTAGATAATCAGCTAACTTATAAAGAATTTGATAATAATCAATATCTTATTCTTCATTATGATGATATCAAAGATTATTTAGAGAGTATTCGAACTAGTATATATGAAGCCGGTGATGTAAAGTTTGATGGTAATCTTGATTTGTTGGTCCATGATGGAAGGATCGTGGTAACGTTACAGACAATAAGGCAACTAAATGCTTTTAGCCATTATCTTGATAAAATTATTGATCTGAATCAAAAAGTGGTTTTTTATGATGAGATGAAGGATTTGGAATTTGTATATAGTATTATTGGTTATAGCTTGAAGAAAAAATTAAATCATAATTTTGAAATTAGAACGATTCTTGATAAAGTAACTAATGCTAAAGAACTTTTATTGTATGTTTTTGAAAATACAATCTTAAAAAACAATTTAGAAATTACCACAAGTTTATCTTTAATTACTGAAAATGATCTTAATAGATTATCAAAAAACATTTTTGATATAACGATCAACCAAACAAGATTACCACTTTATGCAACATCTTTTATTACTGGAATGCAGGTAAATTATCAACTATCCAATGAAGAAGCAAAATATTTATTAAATTTAATTACTGATCATGAATATATAATTAAATTATATTATCAAGAGGCTTTAAATGCTTTTAATGAAATTAAATTAATAACTTATCGAAAAATTAAGGATTTATTAGTTGCAACACGAGATGAATTTATTAAAGCTGGTGAGCTAACTAATAAAGATTGTTTAAATGATTTAAATTGTTTAGATAACTTAGATGTAATTTGTCCAAGAGCACAAATGATTATTGATCAATTGATCATAGCTTTAGAAACTAGAATTAGTGTTTTTAAGGATGAATATTTAATTTATGAAAATAACGGATCAGATTCAAGATTTGTTAATTATGTTTTTAATGAATATAATCAAAGAATCAAAAACAAACATCTAATTAATCAATTGATCAGTGAAACTAAAAGACCAAAATTATTAATTAAAGAAGTTTTTAATCACTGTTTTATCAATGATAAATGTTTAGATTTTAAAATAGCACCAGCTAAAGTTAGTGTCTTAAATAGGATGATAATTGAGTTATCTTTTAAAGTAATCATGGATGATTATTCTAAAAAAGAGTTTATTAAAATCGGAAAAACCAGATATGGGTTGAGTAAAAAATATTCTTTATATATTTATTATCTGATTAATTTTTTTATTGATGATGTCAAAGAGAAAATTGCTATATTATTAAAATAAGATTATAATCTCTCAAAGAACTTAGTAACTAAAAATCATCCAATTTTGGATGATTTTTTTAAGAAACTTTCATTTTATTTTTGATAATCAATGAAAAGATTATACTAAATAAAAATATCTATGATCATTAGTAGTTATTGTTTTATCGAAATTCTATATTCTTTTGGGGTGATGTTAGTTAATTTTTTAAATCGTTTACAAAAATAGCTGGTACTGGAAAAACCACATTCAAAAGCGTGGTCTAGCCTGATCGTTTCTAAATAATTAATAGGGCTGATATTTACATAAGCGTTAAATTTTCTAAAACATTCTCTTTTGGAAATATTGGCACTTTTGGCAATGTCCGCTACAGTAATTTTAGATTTAAAATTATCTTTAATAAATCGAATAATCATTATAATGGTTTCATCTTGATATTTTGGAAAATAATTAGTTAAATATTTATCGTTAATTGAAAAAAATTAATAGAATTGTAGATAGGTCGTTTCTGATGAATATTTCCGATTCAGTAATATCATCTTTTGATAATTCAAAGATATGGGTTCATAATTTAGGAAAAGGAAGAGTATGTTGTGTAACCCCAGGACATTACACCGAAAATATCATCTTTAAACCGTATCTAAAGCTTTTAAAAAATGCAGTTGATTGGTGTGTTAAATAATAGTTAAAAGATCAACTGAAAATAAGTTATTTTTAATCTTATAAAAATCATCTATCATCTAGATGATTTTTTTGGTATATAATAAAGAAAAAAACTTCAAGCTATTAGCTTGAAGTCATTATTTTCAAATGGCGTCCACGAAGGGATTCGAACCCCTGACCGCACGCTTAGAAGGCGTGTGCTCTATCCAGCTGAGCTACGTAGACCTTTCTCTCGACTGCTTCTATATAATAGCATATATAAAAGAAAAGTGCAAGAGTTTTTAAGAAAATAATTGTTTAAATTCGATTTCTAGTTTTCCATCATCTACAGTAATAACACAATACATTTTATCACTACCTTTTCTAGGTAAGGTAGTTGAGCCAGGATTGATTAGATAAAATCCTTCTACTTGTTCGAATTGTGGTACATGAGTATGACCTGATAGTAAAACATCGCAATAATGTTTTTTTAAATCATTGATCATAGACTCATTGCGATTATAATAGCCATAACGATGCCCGTGAGTAACTAAGAATCTTAAGCCTTCAGCTTCAAAAATCGTTTCTTCATCATAAGGATAAAACCAATCGTTATTTCCGCGGACATTGATCCAACCTTCTAAATCCTCTGGTGCTGCTTCACTATCACCACAGTGTACATAAAAATCACCATCAGGTTCTAAATTTCTAATTTCATTAATTATTTTATTATATCCGTGACTGTCAGACATCACTACTATTTTTTTCATTTTCATCACCTAAGATATATTATACACAAAGGTAAGCGTAAATTGAAAGAATATTCTTAGATTTTGATGCGATTTTCAACAATACCATTAACATCTTCGACCGGTTGAATTTCCTGATCATCTACGTAGATAGTGACACTTTGAACATTTTCTAGATGACTGGCAGATTTGATGATTTGATTATATAAAGTATTATCAATCGATTCGTTATCATTTAAAACCGTTGGAGCTAAGTAAATTGATAAAACTCCGTCTTGTAAATTACAGCCATCAGTTAAAATTAAATTGGTATCAGTTTCAATTTCACCTAACATCAAAGCTACTTTAGTATCAAGATCATAGTTTTCAGTTTCAACTCGTTTAGTTACAGGAATATAATATTCTTTATTATTGATAGTTCGCGGATTATAGACAACTACAGGTGCTGTTTTATATAGATAATTAGTTTCGCTGTCAAAATTATTAATTCCTAGATTATTAGTAATACAGCTGGTAGGAATGGTACTATTAGGTAAGGTGTCGATATCATTACCATCAATTTTTAAATTAACTTTTTCAATTCCATCATTACAAAAAACATATGAAAACATCTCTAAGATATCTAAAGCTTCTTGATTATTGTTTACATACAAGTTATCACTTAAATCAAAAGTTAAAGAATTTTCATTAAAAGAAATAGCATTAACTTGTAGATTAGAATCTAAAATTGGATATAATCCTAAGTATTCGTAATCAGTAGACTTCATTACTTCAATCATATTACGATATTTACTGTCATCTTCCATATCAGTTGCAAAATCGATAGAAACAGGAACTAGAATATCCTGATTATCTTTGAATACTACTGTTTGATAATTAGTAGTAGTTGAAATTGTATCAGATTTAGGAGCTTTATTATTTGATAAATTAACATAAACTATCCCAGCTAGAATTCCAAAACAAATGACAAGTAAAAATAGCTTTTTTTTCATTGTTGTCACCTCATTAATAATAATATGAAACATAATTGGTAAAATACCTGTTAACTGGGGTTTTTATCAAATCTATGGTATCATATTATTGGTGATGTTATGTTTAAACAGTATATTTATTATTTTTTATCCGTAGTTGAAGAAGGAAGTTTTTCAGCAGCTGCTAAAAAACATTATTTGTCACAATCTGCTATATCGCAGCAAATTACTAAATTAGAAAGTGAGCTGGGATTCAAATTATTTGATCGACAAAATTATGTACCTAAATTAACTGAAGAAGGAAAAAGCTATTATAGTTTATGTAAACAAATGAATGATTTTTATCAAAAAGAATATCAGAAAATTAGTGAATTGGCCCGTTGTCACCAAGATGAAATTGTTATTGGAATTACCAATTCTTTTGAAAAGACTTTTATTCCAAAAATTATCAATGATTTTAAGCAAAAATATCCAGTATCTTTTAATGTCAAAGTGGTTACTTTACAAGAATGTAGTAAGCAGTTACAAGAAAATAAATTAGATATTGGCTTTGGCTTAGTTAATGATTTTAAATTTATGGATAATTTAGTTTATTATAGTATCTTTACATCTCATGTTTGTGTGGTTACATCGATTAATCATCCTTTAAGTAAAAAACAGGCAGTTTCGATTGAAGATTTAAAAGATGAATCAATTGTAGTGTTGTCTAAAAAGGTGGGAAGGCATTATTATCAAGACTTTATGAAAGCTTTTGAATTAGATGGTATCTTTCCTAATGTTGTTAAAGAAGTTGATAATCAAAATGATCTTATTTTGGCAATTCAACTAGAAGAAGGAATTGGTCTGTCAGCTTTGGAAGTTATTGATCAAACTGATCAGGTAAAAGCGATTCCGTTAAAAAATACCCATCATCATGCTGAATATGCTGTAGGTTATAATCAAGGTAATCCTAAAAAGGCGGTATCACTTTTTGTCAGTGAAATTGTAAAATATTTTGAAGATTTTAAATAATCAGGTATCAATTAAATTTATAATGCCAGAATTTTATGAAAGATAGATATTTAAAAGATATGGACTATAAGTAAAACTTATAGTCTTTATAATTTTTTGGTTACTATTTTTATTCGATGAAAGTGCTATCATTTTAAACAGAAGAGGAGGAATAAAAAATGTCAAAGTTTATTGTAACTGGTGTTGACGGTAATTTTGGTAATTATGTGGCAACACATATTGAAAAATTAACTGCCAAAGAAAATTTGATTTTTACTTGTCCCTTTGAAGAAGGAACGAAAGAATGGAAAGAAAAAGGATATGATTGCCGGGTAGCTAATTTTAATCATCGCGAAGGTTTAGAAAAAGCTTTTGTAGGTGGAGATGCAATTTTAATTATTTCTTCACCATTTGTTGGAGTCAAAAGACGTAATGCTCATAAAAATGCAGTCGATGCGGCTATTGCAGCTGGAGTGAAGAAAATTGTCTATACTTCATTAGTTAATGCTCAAGATGAAGAAAATCCTAGTATTGAAAAAATAGATCATGCTTATACTGAAAACTATATTGCTAATTTAGATGTTGATTTTGTTTTCTTGCGTAATAGTCAATATGCTGAAGCGATGATCACAAGTTATTTTGCTGCTCAAGAAACTGGTAATATGATGACTAGCTGTCAAGGTGATGGGCATATGTCATATATTTCTCGTCGTGATTGTGCTAAAGCAGCGATGTATGCCTTAGTTAGAGAAGATTTGCATTATGCTACTTTGAATATCAATGGTCCGGAATCATTAACATTACAAGAATTTGTAACTGCTGGAAATCAGGCTACTAAATTAAATATTGGTATTAATAATGTATCCGAAGAAGAAACTTATGCCGCTTTTGATGCTATTGGGGTACCAAGAAATACTGATGGTCATTTTGAAGAAGATTCAGTCGCTCCATATTCATCTGATGGAATGGTTACTTTTGCTCGGGCAATTAGATTAGAAAAGATGGCCACTCATACTAATGTCTTTGAATGGTTGACAGGTGATAAACCTCGAACAGTTTCTTATATGTTTGAACATGCTGATGAATATCAGGTAGGTCAAAGAAATAGTACAGATTCTTAAAGGTGGTAGTAAATAATGCGTAAAATAGTAGTAAATGGTGTTGATGGAAATTTTGGTAGTTTAGTAGCTGATTATATCTTAAAGTTAGTTGCTAAAGAGGAGCTAGTTTTTACGGCACCATCATTAGATAAATTACAAAAATATCAAGAGATGGGTATTAAAGTTGCTAAAGCAAATTTTAATGATCCTGAAAATTTAATATCTGTTTTTGATCATGCTGATAAAGTATTGTTGATTTCAATGCCATTTGTTGGTCAAAAAAGAAGAATTGCTCATAAAAATGTTGTTGATGCCTGTGAAAAAGCTAATGTAAAACAAATAGTTTATACATCAGTTTTATCAGCAGCCCATCCTTTTAATCCCAGCATTGAAAATGTCGACCATTCTTATACCGAAGCCATTATTCAAAATTCATCATTAGATTATATTATTTTAAGAAATTCATTGTTTGTCGAGGCTTTTACTAGTGATTATATGCGGGCGGTAGAAGCTGGTGAAACAACTATTTCTAAAAATATGGGTGATGGTCGTGTATGGTTTATTTCTCGAAAAGACTGTGCCTATGGTGCGGCTTGTGCTTTAAACAATCAATTATTACATCGGGCTATTTTAAATCTTAATGGGTTAGAACCATTATCTTATGATGATTTTCTAGCTATTGGTAATCGAGTAACTAATCATAATATTACATATACAAAATTAACAGATGAACAATTATATGCTTACTTCGATTCAATTGGAGTTCCTCGAGATACCGATGGTGATTTTTCTAAAAGTCCAATTCAAGCAACTTCAGAAGGAATGGTTACTTTTGGAACTACAGTAACCCAAGGCTATTTAGATGTACCGGTTAATGATTTTAGTTCTTTAACAGGGCGTTTACCACTTTCGATTGAATATGTTTTTGAACATGTTGAAGATTATTTATTAGGCGATCGACATCCAAGCGAATAATGATAAAAATGACTGCTAAAATCTAGTAGTCATTTTTAATTTAGCGCTACAAAAGCTAGATTTTAGATGCTGATGATATTTATAATATTATATAATAATGTCATAAAAACATTATTAAAGTTAATTGGAGAGGATTTAAGATGGAAATAGAAATTAAAGAAATCACAGAAGCTGATTTTAGTGGTATTTTTGGATTAGTTAATTATGAACTAGGATATCACGATTTAAATTATCATCAATTTATACAGCGTTTAAAACTGATGATTAGTAGCGATAATTATCAAACTTTAGTGGCTAAAGATGATAATAAGGTAGTAGGATTTATTAGTTTGTTAATTTTTTGTACTTTAGAATACGATGGCTTGGTTTTAAAAGTAAATGGACTAGCAGTATTAGAAAATTATCAGGGAACAGGAATTGGAACCAGGTTATTAGAAGCTGGTGAAAAATACGCGAGAGATCATCAATGTGTCTTGATTAATCTAAATAGTGGTCTTCAGCGGATAAAGGCCCATCAGTTTTACTTAAATAGAGGTTATTTAAAAAAAGGTTATAGTTTTGCTAAAAAGATTGACTGTTAAGATGACAGTCACTTTTTTTATGTTATACTGTTTTTAGAGGTGGCATTATGAATAAGACAATTTTAGTAGTAGAAGATGATGTGATGATCTTACAGTCGCTAAGTGAAGCATTGCAGTTAAAACAATATCAGGTTTATACTAGTGAATCACTGGAACAAGCTAAAAAAGTATTACAAAACTATAAAATAGATTTAATTATTTTAGATATTCAGTTACCTGATGGTCGGGGAATTGATTTTTGTGTTGAATTTAGAAAAAGTAGCCGCATACCGATTATTTTTTTAACTGCCTTTAGCGATGAGCGGGCAATTATTGAAGGATTAGATGCTGGTGGTGATGATTATGTTTGCAAACCATTTAGTATTAATGAATTATATGCCAGAATTAATTCGGTCTTAAGAAGAACTACTGATCAAGAGATATTAGTTAGTGGTGATTTGAAAGTTGATCTGGCTAATTATAAAGTTTATAAAAATAATCAGGAGATTATTTTAACAGCAATTGGCTATCAAATTTTATTTTTATTAATTAATGCTCATGGTCGAGTAATTACCAGAAATCAATTATTAGAGTTGATTGAATCAAAAACAGGTAATTTTATTGAAGATAATACTTTATCAGTTCATATTAAAAGATTAAGAGAAAAACTGGGAGTTTATCAGGGAAAAGCTTATATTGAAACAATCAGGGGGATTGGATATCGATGGATAAAAGGTTGATGAAGACCAATAATAATCAAATGAGTATACTAGGAAGATTTTTGGTCTTAACAAATTTAATCGCTGGAATTAGCTATTGTACGCTCAAAGATAGCAGGGTGGTGATTTTATTAATATTATTAGTTTCCAGCGTTGGGGTGTTTTTGATAGTTAAAAGGATGTTTGAGCGATTTAATCAACAGCTTGATTACTTGATTAACTGTAGTGAAATGATTATTGAAAATAATCATCAGCATCTAGATATTATTGATGGTGAAGGAAAGATTGGTATCTTGTCGCATAAACTTTATATTTTAAATGAGCGTTTTGCTAATCTGATTGAAAAGATCAATCAGGAAAAATTAAAATTAAAGGATTATATTGAAGATATTTCCCATCAAATTAAAACCCCAATTACTTCAATGCGAATAAATGAAGAATTATTATTAAATCAGCCACTAGATCAACAACAATATGACAAAATCAATAATATTCATATTCAAACTTTAAAAATTAATCATTTAATTGCAGCATTATTACGACTTGCCAAAGTAGAATCTAATAGTATTGACTATGATTTTCAAGAGTATTATCTATATGAAATTATTGATAATGTTGAAAACATCTTGACACCATTACTATTAAAAAATAATACGCGGTTAAATTTTTCAAATAATTCATTAAAAATTAAGTGTGATTTTATCTGGTTTAGTGAAGCTTTAGAAAACATTATTAAAAACTGTATTGAAATCAATCCTGATGATGTTATTGATATCGATAGTAAAGAAGATAATTTTCAAGTTAAGATATTGATTCATGATCATGGACCAGGATTTGAAACTAAAGATCTAAATCATCTTTTTGAACGTTTTTATACTACGAAAAATAGTCAGGGATTTGGGATTGGTTTAGCACTGGCCAAAGAAATTATTAAAGGACATTATGGTACAATTGAAGCTAAAAATGATCAGGGAGCTTTATTTATTATTACGATTCCTAAAATTATGGTTAAAAAGAAATGTTAAAAAAGACGCAAAGGCGTCTTTTATGCTTGTTTAAATAATTTTCTAAAGATCAAACGACTTAAAGGGCCAGCTGCAAATAAGTTCCAAAGCAAGGCCATGGGAAAATTCTTTAAGACCGTTCCTACCCAGATGGCAGGTAATTGGATGATAGGATTATGAGCTAGGATGACATTAAAAATAATTGAAGCTGCCAGTGTCATCGTGGGACACATGATCAATACGGTACAACAAGAAATAATTATAGTAATAAAAAATGGATTGTCTTTTTCTGGGTTGATGATCTTACTGGCTAGATGGTGTCCGATTTTATTTCCCCATAGATTGGAAAAAATGAAAACGAGGATCCACATATAGGTGTCTTCAATTAAAGCATCTAAAAAGACTTCATTGGTCATGTTGCTAAGACCGCCAGGAAGTAAATAATAACCAGCTTTAATAGCACTGTTATAAACTTCCATTCCATAAGCCATGGTAACTGACATTAAAATACCGAAAATAATTTTTTGAAATCTGGTTCTAGGCATATATTTCTCTCCTTATCAAATAGATTAGAAAAAGGCGTTAATCTTTGAATACAATTCATAGACTACGCCTTAACGACTTATTTCTATTTAAAAAGATTACTGCCAATTTCATTGGGAATTTTAGAAAAAAAAGAATTATTTGTCAAAGTTAAAAATGTCACGAAATGGTAAGATATATCAGTTATACTAAGATTAGGGAAGGTGATATCATGAATGTTAGTTTAAAATTAGCGCTTGATGATCTAAAAAGAAATAAACATGATACCATTGCTTTAATCATATTGGCTATAATTGTTTTTACACTTTTATTATCTACAGCTATCTGTTTACCGCTTTATTATCAATCAAGCTATCAAAGTCAGATTGAAAAACAAGGAAAGTGGATCTATTATAGCCAAAATATCGACCGGTCAACCTACGAGTATTTAAAACAAAACAATAGTTTAGTTTGTGGTTTGAAAATTACCGGCAGCTATGAAGATCAATATTATGTATCCATGGTCGAAGATAATATTAGTCAATTAGTTAATACAACTAAAATGATTCGGGGACATTTTCCGCAAGCTGGTGAAATTGCTTTAAGTCAAAGCATTATTAATAGTTTACCTGATGATTATCATGTTGGTGATATTATAACGATCAAATATATAACCAATGATCAAGAAGTTAAAGTAGTAACGGCTAGACTATCGGGGATTATTGTTGAACAAACTATTAATGATTTAAGTGCTCTCGGTGATATTGTTTTACCACTGGAAAAAAGTGAAGATGGTTTAAATTGTTTTGTTTATGATAAGCAGCTGGCTGGACTTAGAAACAGTGATGATTTTTATCCGACTTATTTAAAAAAGAGTAATAATCAAGATATTGCCGCTATTTATAATCAGGCTTATCAATTAGATAACACCAGTCGTTTTGCCAATCGAACTAGTTTTGTTATGATTTGTATGATCGTCATGATCGTTGCTCGCGGGATTATGTATGGCACAGTATTTACTACAATGGAAAAAAGAAGATATACTTATACTTTGCTGCGGGCCATCGGACAAACTAAACAACAGGCTCATCAAATGAGTTTTTATCAAACGATGCTAGTTGCTTTAATTGGATTATTATTTAGTTTAGTGATGACAGTTTTAGTTGTCATAATTGCTTTGATGATCATTAAAGCAGCTATCTATCAAAAAGCGCTGATAGATTTGGATTTATTATTAATCATACTGGCGCTTGTAAGTGGGATAATTATTATTTATGAAGGAGTGGCCCTGCCTAATATCCAAGCTTCTAAGCAGGCGTTGACGGGGAAATTTGAAAATAAGAAATTTAAAGTTTTTGAAAGCAGTAAACATAAGTTAAAATCACTGAAATTAAGACGGTTAGCCTGGCGAGAACTGACTAAAAATCCATTGTTTATTTGTATTGTAATACTAATTTTTAATCTAGCGTTTTTTAAAGTCGATGATTTAATGATCGTATCTTCTAGTTATCATCAAAAAAAGCCTTTATATAATCGCATCATTAAAGATAATGGAATTCGCATTTCCAGTGACTGTAATAGTGGTTTGGATGATACTACGCTGGAACAACTAAAACAATATTCAAATGAGATTTATTATTCAAAGAGGGTTCTAGGTAATGAAGAAGGCTTTTATTGGTCAAATCTGGAACAATCATTATTTGGACAGAATAATTATCACTACGATGACCGTCAAATAATAACTGATAATATTTATTATTATAGTTTTGATGATGATCTAAACAGTCAAGATTATTTAAAACAATATCTACAGGGAAGAATGCCAGCTGATGAAAATGAAGTAGTTGTTTATGCACCGTTTTTAGCAACTGTTGATGTTTTCAAGCGCCTTGATGCAATTGATTATCTAGATCATCGGATGATTGATTTTAATGCTTCCAGTGATCAAACCTGGCAACTGGGAAGTAAATTGACTGTTTATCAAAATAATCGCTATGAAAAGGTCGATGATGAAACGACAATTGATTTTCAAGCTTTAAAAGAATATGAGATTGTCGGTATCATTGATTACTTGCCAGATGATTATTTGATTTATGATGATGAATATTTTGGAAAGTTTAGTTTGATCGTAAATAACGATGAATTTAATCATAAAGCTAGTAGTTTAAACAAAATATCGTCTGGTTATAACA
This sequence comes from uncultured Thomasclavelia sp., assembly GCF_944324745.1. GTDB lineage: Bacteria > Bacillota_I > Bacilli_A > Erysipelotrichales > Coprobacillaceae > Thomasclavelia. Next base: position 75,462 of record NZ_CALUXO010000018.1, read on the forward strand.
ATGTATTAATCAAGACTAAAAATCAGCCACTATTATTAGCTAAGATCAATCAGTTAAATAATATTACCCAAAAAGAAGTTGTTTCAATTTCTCATCAGTATTCAGACTATTTACAAAACTTAGCTGGAGATTATCATAGGTTGATTTTAATTGTGTTGAGCTTGTTTTGTTTATCGGTATTGTTGTTTGGTTATATTGCAGTCTATCGCTCATTTACGATTAAAAACCAAATTGGTAATTTAAAGGCGATTGGGATGACTAATCGACAGATAGTTAGCTGGTATCGTGATCAAATTATTATTTTAGGTAGCTTAGGGTTGATTTATCCACTTTTTATGATCATTGAAAGAATATATCTTCGTTATTTGAATATTAACAATTTAATTATGGTACTGGTTATTTATGCAATTTATACGATTGTTCTAGCTTTAGTTTATTGTTTACCCCTTAGAAAGATCTTAAAAATGGATATCATTGAATTATTTGATAAAAAAGATTGATGGGAGGGGAAAATATGAATATTAATCGGAAACTAGCAATAAATAATTTGAAAAGAAACAAACAAGATACTCGTTCACTAATTATTTTAGCGACTATTATTTTTACACTGTTATTGACTATCGCTTTAATTTTACCACCATATTATCAAGCTCAAGCACAAAAAAGATTTGTTGATAATGGTAAATGGATTTTTTATGGAGAAGCAGTCAGTCTGAGTGATTATCAAAATATTATTGATAATAATGATGAAGTTGTTGCTCTTAGTGAACTAGGGAAAGCTAGCTATAATCAAGATTATCTAGTTACTGGAGTTACCGGCGATTTAAATGCTCTAGTTAATATGACCAAGCTTATTGATGGAAAGATGCCTCAAGATGGTGAAATAGTGCTAAGTCAAGTTGTTTTGGATAGTTTAAATTATACCGGTAGTATTGGTGATATGATTACGATTGAATATCAAGATAATAAACAAAATATTCAAAAAATAGAAGCCAGATTATCAGGTATTATCAATAATAATATTTTATATCAGGGAACTTATTTAAATTTTGCTTTAAGCCAAGTTTATAATCAAATAACCATTGGTGATATCATAATCCCAATAGCTATTCCAAGTGAAATATTAAATTGTTTTGTCTATACTCAACAACTAGATAAGTTGATTCAAGAAAGTAATTTTGCCCAGATTCATAATAGTCCAGCCATTAATTTTGATTGTGACGAGATTATTTATAATAATGCCTATCAGGCAACGACCAGTCTGGCAATTAGTCAAAGTATTGATTTTTTAGGGGCAATTGGTTTGATTGTTGTTATTGGAATTGCTTTAATGATCGGAGTGGTAATGTCTTCACTGGAGAAGAAAACGCATGATTTTGCTTTGCAGCGGGCTGTTGGCCAAACTAAAAGACAATTATATTTGATGCTTTTTGATCAGGCAATGTTTATTTGCCTAATTGGTCTTCTTTTAGGTGGTATCATGGCAGTAATTATTAGTGTTGGAGGTTATTCTATTATTAATAGGCTGATTTATCCAGTTAGTGTAAGGTTAGATTATCAATTAATAATAAGTATGATTTTAGTAGGGATATTTATTATTATCGCTGGTATTTATCTACCGACTTTCCATGCTTCTAAAAAGGCTCTGGTGGGAACGTTTGATGAAGAAAAATTTAATCGTTTTGCCTTTCATCATTATAAGTTATCAAGGCAAACTATTTTTGCTTTAGCTAAAAGAGAAGTCTTTACTAATCTTAAGCTAAATATGATTTTGATCATTATTTTAACGATCATGTTTTCAACCATAAATAGTTTCATAACAACATCCTTAAATTATCAAGATAATCAGCAAGCATTAAATCAAAACTTAGAAAACAATCAAATCAGATTCAAAAGTTTTAGTGGTCTTGGTTTATCAATCAATCAAATTAATCAGCTAAAACAATATACCAATCAAATAAATTATTATAAACGATTACAGACAATGGATGAAAATTATTCCTGGGATAATTGGCAACAGTCATTGTTTAGTGAAAATCTTAAACAAGGCTTAGGAGTAGACTATTATAGTTTTGATTTTGATGATAAGATTAAAGATTCAATCAAACCATATTTAACGGGACGATTACCAGAAAACGAAAACGAGATAACTGTTTATGTCCCAGCTGTGATGTTAAATTCTAACAACCGTTTATTTTCAGCCAAAACCGATAATACATTTGAAATTGGAAAGCTATTAACGGTATCCACAAACGATCATCAGTCACCTGATGACAATGGTAATATTACTAACAATAAACAAACTAAAAAAGAATATCAAATTGTAGGAATAATTAAACAGTTACCAGATGAAAATATTATTTATTTTGATAATTCAGTAAATTTTTGTCTGATCATTAACGAAGATGAATTTAGACGTAAAACATTACAAGTTGATCCAACGATAAATTATCAGGAAAATGCTTTTAATCAGGTCTTTGTTAAAACTGCTGACAAACAGATACTACTAGCTACAGTTAGACAATTTAATATAGATCACCTAGAAACTGATGCTTTTAGCAATTATTATCAAAATCAAGCGCAGAACTTAAAAAATGATTTACTATTAGCTATTATTTATGCAATCTTATCATTAGGATTAGCTTTGATTTTATTTACTTATTTAGCTAAGTATCGAATCAGTAATCAATGTCAAAAAATTGGGATTTTAAAATCATTAGGAACCACCAAAAAACAAATCTATTGGATGTATTTAATACAGGTATTAATGCTTGAAACAGGGGATTTGTTTTTAGCAATGTGGTCATTTGTCTATTATTGGAATCAGGGCAGTTATCAGTTTGATTCTTTATTTGTTATTCTGGGATTTGATGTAATATTATTGATAGTTATTGCTGTAATTTATTGTAGACCGCTTCGTGAGCATTTAAGGCAGGATATTATTAAATTAATTAAAATTAGAGATTAGTTTATTAATATTATTTTTATGTCACTAATTAGTAAGAGTGATTAGATATCATAATAACAGGGAAGGTGATATCATGAGTGTTAACTTAGATTTAGCAATTTGTAATTTAAAACGGTATCGACGCGATAGTACCACCATGATTATTTTATCGACTATTATTTATACTTTGCTTTTAAGCTTATCACTATGTTTACCGACATATTTTAATGCTTTGAATCTTAAAATGATTGTTGAAAATGGCAAGTGGATTCATTATGATGCCAATATTGACAGTCAAAAAGCTAAATATCTTCAAGCACATAACGATGAAGTGGCCTTGATGTCACAATTAGGGTTAGCTGATTATGATGGTAATAATTATCTGGTGACGGGCTTAGAAAATAATGTGGAGCAATTAGTAAATTTAAGCCGTAATTTAAGTGGTAAACTGCCACAAACAGGTGAAATTGCTCTTAGTGAAGAATTGTTGCATCAATTAGGATATCAGGGAAATTTACAGGAGATAGTTACTATTGATTATCTTGACAATAATCAAAATCACCAAACGGTTACTGGTAAATTATCAGGTGTAATTAAAAATAATGAAATTATCAATTTCGATGGTCAAAGTCATTCACCTGAAAACTACCAAGATACTATTAGTATCGGTGATATTATTTTACCATTTGATTTAAGTAGTAATAATATTAGCTGTTTTGTTTACGATGATCAGTTAGCTAATGCTAAAAATATTGGAGAGTTTAATCAATTATTTGAACAAAAAACTGGCTTGCTCTGGTCAAATATTATTTATAATAACGGTTATCAAATATCTGCCACTATTACAGTAACTACTAATATTAATTATTTTAAGATTATTCTAGCTGTTATTTTGATTGGAGTTACGATTATGGCTGGAGTAACGCTATCATCAATGAATCGTAAAAGTCATGAGTTTGCTCTGTTGCGGGCAGTCGGTCAAACGAAGAAACAACTATCCTTGATGCTATCTTATCAAACTTTGATAATTTGTTTAATTGGTTTAATCGTCAGTATTGGATTATCGCTATTAATTAGTGAACTGATGTTATTGGTAATTAAAAAAATATTAATTGGTGGGGCAGTGATGAAAATTGATTGGGGATTAATAATCTCGATGATTTGTTTGGGTTTTGGAATATTGTTTTTTAGCAGCTATTTGCCAAGTCGCCAGACATCCAAAAAAGCATTATTAGGTACTTTTGATGAAGAAAAATTTAAGATTATCGACAACCATCATTATCGATTAAGACATCAAAATGTGTTGGCATTAGCTAGAAGAGAATTAGCTAACAGTATCCGACTTCATTTGATTTTGATTGTTATTTTGTCATTGGCGTTTATTAGCATCGATCGAGTAGTTTTTCAATATCAGCAGTATCTTAATAATAAAGCTTTGATGGAAGATGATCTAACAATGATTAGAGTAACTTCAAATCTTAAAGACGGCTTATCAAAAGAAACGGTTGCCAAACTTACAGCATATACTAATAAGATTTACTACTTTCAAAAATGTGAGAGTTATTTTGAAGGTTTTTCATGGGAAAATAATACCGATTCACTTTTTAATAATAACTATGAGGAATATCAAGGACAAATAATTAGTGATAATTTAGTTAACTATTATTGTTTTGAAGATAATAATTCTCGGGAATACTTAAATCCATATCTTCAAGGTCGAATGCCAGAAAATGAAAATGAAATTGTTGTATATGCCCCTTATTTAAAACAAGTGATGGCGATGGGTGTTCCATATCGTGGCGATGGTGATGATACTTTTAAAATTGGAAAGATATTGACTGTCTATGAAAATTATCAAGTTGTAAGCGATGAAATAACCTTTAATAATTACGATAATCGAAAAGATTATTTGATTGTTGGGATAATAAATGAATTACCTGATGATATGTTGATTTCTGATTATTATGATTTTAGCTTAATTGTCAATGATGAAGAATTTAAACGTAAATATCAAATTATCAATGATGATTATGATTATCAAGATACTCGTTATAACGAATTGCTGTTAAAAACTGATAATCCAACGTCATTATTAGCTAAATTAGATTATTTGAATTATGAAAAGGTTTTTAAAGTTAATGTTTTAAATCAAGAATTATCAATTCAAAATCAGGATCTAAAAGATTCATGTTATCGGGATTTATCAGAAGCAGTATTAAGTATTGGTTTTTCGGTTTTTATTTTAGCATATGTCATTAATTATCGACTCATCAACAATAAAAGAACAGTAGGAATTTTAAAGTCGTTAGGAATGACTAAAGGACAACTGTATCAGATGTATGGATGCCAGGGATTGATTATTTGTTTTGGAAGTTTGTTGATTTCGTTGATACCAATCTCTTATCGTATTTATCTAGGATATTACAGAGATTATTCATATGGTATGACGTTTTTGCTATATTTGATGATGGTGGCTGTAATAATTAGTATCTATGTTGTTTCGATTAAAAGAATAGTTAGTCAGGATACAATTAAATTAATTAAAATTAGAGATTAGTTTGGAGGGAAGATCATGAGCATTATTTTAGAAGCCAAAGGGATCAGTAAGACATTTGGTTATGATGAAAATAAAGTTGAGGCCGTTAAAGAAGTTGATCTACAAATAGAACAAGGAACTTTTGTCGCGATTGTTGGTCGTAGTGGTTCGGGAAAGAGTACGTTGTTGCATATTTTAGGTGGTTTAAGTAAGCCAAGTAAAGGTGAAGTTCTTTTAGAAGGACAGTCATTATATACGATGAACGATGATAAATTAACTAGATTTAGAAGAAGACGAATGGGATTTATCTTCCAATTTTATAATTTATTGCCTTCGCTTAATGTTATTGAAAATATTGTTTTGCCCATTCATTTAGATGGTGGTAACCATGATGAACGGTATATTGAAGAAATTTTAGGTTATCTAGGTTTGGAAAGTAAAAAGTTCGCTAATATCAGTGAATTATCTGGAGGACAGCAGCAAAAAGTGGCTATTGCTAGAGCTCTGGCTAGTAAACCAGCCATTATTTTAGCTGATGAACCAACAGGAAATTTGGATGCTAAAAGCTCGAAAGAAGTTGTTGAGCAATTACGCTTTTCTAAACAGAAATATCATCAAACAATTATTTTGGTTACTCATGATGATTTAATTGCTTCTAAAGCTGATCGTATCATTACGATTGAAGACGGAAAGATTGTTCGAGATCATAATAATTTAGTTGGTTAATAAATTGACTTGAAAATGGTGCTTCGGTACCATTTTTTAATAAAAAACGATACTTCATTGAAGTACCGTTAGAAGATTCCTAGTAATGCCTGCATTGAAAGACAAACAACAGTTATGGCAATCCAGCAGCAGAATCCTAAGAAAATTGGTTTACCACCACTTTTAATTAATTTAACAATATTAGTATTTAAACCAATCGCAGCCATGGCCATGACAATAAAGAATTTACTTAATTCTTTTAATGGAGCAGTAATTGTTCCTGGTAAATTAAAGACCGTAGTGATAACAGAAGCTAAGACAAAGAATAAAATAAAGAATGGGAAAATTTTCTTTAAATTAAAGGTGCTTTTATCTTTTCCAGCTTCACGGGTTCTTTTGATGGCCAATACTAAAGTAATTGGAATAATAGCCAATGTCCTAGTTAATTTAACAATAGTTGCCTGATCTAATGTATTGCTGCCATGGATACCATCCCAGGCTGTAGCAGTTGCAGTTACTGATGAAGTATCATTAACAGCACTACCAGCGAAGATCCCAAATCCTTCATTTGATAAACCAAGAATTCCTCCTAAGGTTGGGAAAATTAAAGCTGCGATGATATTAAATAAAAAGATAACTGAAATAGCTTGAGCAATTTCTTCATCGTCAGCTTCAATTACTGGTGCTGTTGCAGCGATAGCGGAACCACCACAAATAGATGAACCAACACCAATTAAAGTAGCGATTTTTGATGGAATCTTTAATAGTTTACATAAAACATATGAAACAACTAAAGAAGTAGTAATCGTTGATAAGATGATTGGTAATGATGAACTACCAGTTTTAACGATATCTGATAAATTCATTCCAAATCCTAATAAAATAACCGCATATTGTAAGATTTTTTTAGATGTATAAGTAATTCCACTTTGTACCTTACTTTTATCTTTGATGATAAATGTAATGATCATTCCTAATAAGATGGCAAATACTGGGCCACCAATTAATGGAAATTGTTTACCAAGTAAATAGGCTGGCAAAGCAATAACTAAGCACAAAATGACACCTAAAGCATTATTTTTGATTTGTGACATGATATTAATCCCCCTTTATCGAGGCTATTATACAAAAATAATTCAATAAAATAAAATTATATATCTTTATTTAATGATAAAAATATGTTATAGTTATTGTGGGTGATTGGAATGCTTGATTTTCGTATTGATACTTTTTTAGCTGTATGTAAATTTATGAACTTTACAAAAGCTAGTCAATATCTAAACATAACCCAGCCAGCCGTTTCTGGTCATATTAAATATTTGGAAGAATATTATCAGGTTAAGTTGTTTGTTTATTCGGGTAAAAAGATGCAATTAACTAAAGAAGGCAAAATTTTATTAGAAGTAGCAACAACATTAAAACATGATGATATTTTTTTAAAGAAAAAATTAAAAAATCAATCTCAAAAGCAGGAATTGATTTTTGGCGCAACCTTATCGGTTGGGGAGTATATTATGCCTCGAATTATTAATTCTTTATTGCAGGAAAACTGTAATTTAGCTATTAAGATGAAAGTTGCCAATACCAGTGAATTATTACAAGGAATCAATGAAGGCAAGTTGGATTTTGCCATCGTTGAGGGATATTTTAATAAAAATGAATATGATTATCGAACTTTTTGTTACGAGGATTATATTTGTGTTGGCGCAAATGATTTAAAAATTGATAATCTGGTTGATATCAGTAGTCTTTTTAAATTTAATTTAATTATTCGCGAACGAGGTTCTGGTTCTCGTGAGATTATTGCTCGCTGGTTGAAGGAACGAAATCTGGATTTGACAGATTTTGATAAAGTCATTGAAATCGGTAATATTAATACTATTAAACAGTTAGTAGCTAACTTACAGGGAATTACTTTTATCTATCAAATGGCAGTTACCAACGAAATCAATCAGGGAATTTTAAAACAAATTAAAATCAATGATTTACAGATTCGTCATGAGATAAATTTTATCTGGCGGAAAAATAGTGTTTTTAGCGACTATTATCAACAATTATTTGAATTATTACAATTGCAAAATAAGAAAGTATTGTTATAATAGAGGAATAAAAAGGGAGTGATGTACATGCCTTTAACAGATGATGATTTTTTAAAAGACAGTAAATTAGAACTTTACAACGAAGTGATTAAAAATCTACAAGAACAAGAAGATGAAGATAGTCAAGAGATTGAATATCAGTTAGATTTGTCAGATGAAGAGGAATAGGGAGTTAAAATGATTGAAGAATATATTGCCAATAATCAGTTTCAAGATGCTTTGGAATTGTTAAATGATATGGATGATGAAACAACTCGTTATCAGCGATTAGTTTGTCTTTATGGTTTAGGACAATATCATCAGGCTAAAAATGAAGGAATTTTAGCTAAAGCAAAAGCGACTAATACTTATTATGATGTTGTTAGTATTTATGTGGCAACATTAAAAGAATTAGAAGAATTTGAAGAAGCAATTAATATTATGGTTGAAGAACTTTCAATGCCATATATTCCTTTTGAATATGAAATGATGTTCAATGCTGCCTATGATGAATTGTTACTTGCTAAACGAGAAGCTAACGAAGGAATGGAACGGGTTAATCGTGCGTTTACTTTGGAAGATATGGAAAATATCTTGTCGAAAGATCAAGTTAATGAAGACTTGCTTTATATGGCAATTGAACAGATGGAAGGAATGAATATCCGTCGTTTAGTTCCAGTTATTCGTAATTTCTTAAAAGATGAAAATAAGCCAGGTTTTGCTAAAAGTTTACTAGTTGAATTAATGATTGATCAAGAAATTGATGAAGAATTACAATTAGTTAAAAATGGTGTGAATTATGAGTTGAATCCTAGTTATGCGCCATTGGTGTTAAATCAGGAAGTTGGTGAATCAATCTTAAAATTGCTCTCTGAGGGAATCGAAGATGATAATCCATCACTGTTTGCATTGTGTGAACAGTTTTTAAGTTATTATTTATATTTAGTCTATCCTAAATATATCGATGAGTATGATTATCGGGCAATTGCAGGAGCAATTCACTATCACCTGGCTTCAATGCAGTATATTGATATTGAAATGGAAGATATCGAATTTTTATATAATTGTGATGAAGCTGAGGTTTTAGAAAAGCTTAATGAAATAAGAGAAATTGAGTATTAGAAGAAAAATTGCATGATTAATTGTTCAAATAAGTTGAATTAATGAAGTTGTTAGTATATAATACGTGATGAAACTAAAAAAGGAGAATAGTATGAAAATCAGTAATAAAAAATTAGAAAATGCAATTGTTGAATTAACAGTAGCGTTTGAAAACGATGAGTGGAAAGCTGCTCAAGATAAAGCACTTAATAAATTAGCAAAAAGAGTAAAAATTGATGGATTTAGACCAGGAAAAGCTCCTGTAGCTTTGGTTAAATCAAGAGTATCAAAAGCTAGTATTTTAGAAGAAGCTTCTGATGCTATCTTACAAGAAAAATTTGTGCAAATTTTAACTGATGCCAATGTTGAACCAGTTGCACAACCAACTTTATCAGTAAATAAAATTAATGCTGATGAATTAGAAGTAGTAATTAACGTACCAGTTAAACCTGAAGTTGAATTAGGTGAATATAAAGGATTAGAAGTTAAAAAAGGTCGTGTTGCCGTAACTAAAAAAGAAATTGAAGAACAATTAGCTAACTACCAAAGTCAATTTGCTGAATTAAGCATTAAAGAAGGTGGAAAAGTTGCTAAAGGTGACACTGCTGTAATTGATTATGAAGGATTCATCGATGGAGAACCATTTGAAGGTGGTAAAGGTGAAAACTATCCATTAGAAATCGGAAGTGGTTCTTTCATTCCAGGATTTGAAGATCAATTAATTGGAATGACAACTGACAATGAACAAGAAATTAAAGTAACTTTCCCTGAAGATTATGGTGCAGCTGATTTAGCTGGTAAAGAAGCTACTTTCAAAGTAACTGTTCATGAAATTAAAGAAAGACATTTACCTGAAATTGATGATGAATTAGCAAAAGATGTTAATATTGATGGTGTTGAAACTTTAGAAGAATTAAAAGCACATATCAAATCTCAAATCAAAGCTCGTAAAGAAACTGAAAGTGAAAATAAATTCAATGATGATATTTACAAAGCTTTAATTGCATCATCAAAAGTTGAAGATAGTGATGCATTAGTAAAACAAGAACAAGATATGATGCTTCAAGAAATTGAACAAAATTTACAAAGACAAGGTTTAAACTTCGAAGTATATGAACAATTCACTGGAAAATCTAAAGATGATGTTCGTGAAGATATTAGACCACAAGCAGAAGAAAGAGTTAAATTAAATTTAATCATTGATGCAATTATCGAAGCTGAAAATTTAGAAGTTAACGATGAAGAACGTGAAGCTGAATTACAAAGAATTGCTGATATGTATCAAAGAGAATTAGACGATGTTAAAAAGATTTTCGAAGGAAATATGAGCCATGTCGAACATGATATTTTAACTCGTAAAGCAATGGATTTAGTAAAAGAAAATTTAAAGAAATAAAAAGACGCTCATAACACGCGTCTTTTTAGTAAAATAAGAAAATAGGAGGAATAGAAGATGGACGAACAAACTGTATTAACATTACCGGTAGTTTGTACTCGAGGTATGGTCGTTTTCCCAGAAAACCATCTTACCTTAGATGTTGGACGCCCTGTAAGCTTAAAAGCACTTCAATTAAGTACTAATGAGCATGATAACAATATCATTTTTGTTTCACAAATAAATCCTTTAGAGGATAATCCTTCTTTTGATGATGTGTACCATGTAGGTACTCTTTGTAAAATTGAACGTAAAGTAAGACGTGATAGCTCTGGAACAATTAAATTAACAGTTCTAGGTGCTAAGAGAGTTGAATTAACAAATTTTGAATTACATCAAGGTAGTCTTTATTCAACTGTTAAGATCATTGAAGATGAATTTGGTGATCATAACGAAGAGGTTGCCTTAGTTAGAAAAACAACTTCATATTTTGAACAAGCTAAACGTAATATGCCAAATATGCCATTAGATTCAATTAATCGATTAACTAATGGTGTATCTGCCAGTGTTTTAGCGGATACTATTGCGCAATATTTACCAATTGATTTAAAACAAAAACAAAAAATTCTAGAAACTTACAACATTAATGAAAGATTATTACAAGTAGTAAGTTCAATTGAATCTGAAAAAGTTATTGGTGAAATTGAAGAAACCATCAATCGTAAAGTACGTGAAAACATTGATGAAAATCAACGTGAATACTACTTACGTGAAAAATTAAGAGCAATTAAAGAAGAATTAGGTGACAGTGTTCCTAAAGAAGATGATGCTGAAGCTATTCGTGAAGAATTAAACAGCCATCCATATCCACAACATGTTAAAGATAAAATTGAAGAAGAATTAAGACGTTTTGAAACGATGCCGGCTGCTTCTTCTGAAGCTAATGTGGTTAGAACTTACATTGACTGGATGATGAAAACACCATGGTATCAAGAAACTAAAGACGTTGAAGATATTGCTCAAATTGAAAAAGTCTTAAACGAAGATCACTATGGACTTGAAAAAGTTAAAGAAAGAATCGTGGAATATCTAGCTGTAAAACAAATGACAAAATCTTTAAAAGCTCCAATCATCTGTTTAGCTGGTCCACCAGGTGTTGGTAAAACTTCAATTGCTAAAAGTATTGCTCGAGCATTAGATCGTAAATTTATCAAAGCCTCATTAGGTGGGGTTCGTGATGAAGCTGAAGTACGGGGACATCGTCGTACTTATTTAGGATCTATGCCTGGAAGAATCATTCAAGGAATGAAAAAAGCTGGAGTAGTAAATCCAGTATTCTTACTTGATGAAATTGATAAAATGTCAAGTGATTATAAAGGTGATCCTACTAGTGCTATGCTTGAAGTATTGGATCCGGAACAAAATAGTTTCTTCTCTGATAACTATCTAGAAGAACCATATGACTTATCAAAAGTATTATTCATTGCAACTGCTAATGATTTAGGTAACATTCCAGCGCCACTTCGTGATCGTTTGGAAATTATCGAGTTATCTTCATATACTGAACAAGAAAAACAAATGATTGCGAAAAATCATTTGATCAAAAAACAATTGGCAGCTCATGGATTAAATGATAGTCAACTAACATTTGAAGATGATGCATTAATGTATATCATTCGTCACTATACTCGTGAAGCTGGGGTTCGTGATTTAGAAAGATTAATTGCTAAAATTTGTCGTAAAGCTGTTTTGACAGTTTTAAAAGACAAAAAAGAAACTTTGAATGTAACTGTAGCTTCTTTGGAAGATTTACTTGGTAAAGCACCATTTGAACATACTAAGAAATTAGATCATAGCCAGGTTGGAGTCGTAACTGGTTTAGCTTACACTCAATTTGGTGGCGATATTTTACCTATTGAAGTGAATCATTTCGCTGGTACTGGTAAATTTATTATTACTGGTCAACTTGGTGATGTCATGAAAGAATCTGCTTCTATTGCTTTAGATTATATGAAAGCTAATAAAGAAAAATATGGACTTGAAAAGATTGCTTTTGATAAAGAAGATATTCATATTCACGTTCCTGAAGGAGCAGTTAAAAAGGATGGTCCAAGTGCTGGGGTAACGCTTACGACAGCAATTTACTCAGCCTTTAAAGATCAGCCAGTTCGTAATGATGTAGCGATGACTGGTGAAATCACTTTACGTGGTAATGTTTTACCAATCGGTGGTTTGAAAGAAAAATCAATCTCAGCTCATCGTTCTGGTATTAAAACGATTATTATTCCTAAAGATAATGCTAAAGATATTGATGAAATTCCAAAGTCAGTTCAAGATGATCTTGAAATTATCTTAGCAGATCATATCGATACAGTATTAGATCATGCTTTAGTTAAATAATTTTTTTAACCACTTACGTACTATTTCATAACAGAGTTTGTGTTATTTAAGAAGTAATTGTGATCAATTTTGATGACATTACTTCTTTTTTTGATTAAAAAAAGGTATGATATAAATAAACATAGATTATTTAATATTGGAGGTTAAGATGGCAAAAATAAAGAAAGCGCAATATATCTTGTCAGCAGCCTGGAAAAGTCAGTGGCCGGAAGAAAGTTATCCTGAAATGTGTTTGGCGGGACGGAGTAATGTTGGTAAAAGCAGTTTTATTAATACGATGCTAGGTCGTAAAGGTTTAGCGAAAGTATCGAGTACCCCAGGAAAAACTAGAACATTAAATTTTTATAATGTTAATGATGCTTTGTATTTTGTCGATGTTCCGGGATATGGTTATGCTAAAGTAAACGATAATATGACAAAACAATTTGGTAAGACGATGGATGAATATATTAGTCAGCGAAATACGTTAAAAGGATTTATTTTGTTAGTTGATTATCGTCATAAACCAACTAAAGATGATGTTATGATGTATGAATTTGTTAAACATCATGAAGTTCCAGTAATGGTCGTGGCTACTAAAGAAGATAAATTAAAACGTAATGATTTAAAAAAGAATGAAAAGATTATCAAAGATACATTAGGATTACACCCAGAGGATAAATTTGTTCGTTTTTCCAGCTTGAATAAAAAAGGAATCGATGAAGCCTGGCAATTTATTTATGAGTTATGCGATATTGATTTTAGTTAAGAATTAAAGGTCGTTTGACCTTTTTTATTATGTGTAAGAAAATCATATTTAATCATTATTTGCATATATAATTATGGGAGGTATATATGCAAAAGATATTTTTTGAAAAGTGGATTGATTTAGATCATCAGTTAAAAGAATTGGTTTCTTTATCGGTTGATGAATCAATTAATTATAAGATTGAAAGTGTTGGAGTTCGGGCGATTGGTAGTTTGATCGTTAAAGGGGAGTATAACGATAATCAGAAGTTTGATGAAAATATCGATTTAGATATTTTGGCAACTTTTGATAAGATTGTTGATCAACGGGATTTTAATATCAAAGTTGAAGATTTTGATTATACGATCAAAAATGGTGATGTTAAGATCAAGATTGAAGTTGGGATACATGGGGTAGTCGATGGTGAAGATCGTTATGTTAAAGATGAAAAAGAAGAGTCTGAATTATTAGTTGATGATAAAGATCCTCTTGAAGAAATTGAAGATTTAATGCGTGATGATGTGATAGAAGTTAATAATGAAGATCTTTTAGAATCATCGAATGATCAAGAAGTATTGAATGGACCAGTTGTAGAAAAGTTAGCTCCTGCTACTACTGTTGAAAATGATGATAGTTTAATTACCAGTAATGAAAAAGCTGTTGAACAGGAAATAAATGAACAGTTACAAGAAAAAGTTTATCCTAGTAAATCACGACCAATCTTTCAAGATGTTGAAGATAGTGTGGGAACTTATTACTTATACATTGTTAAGGATACTGATAGTTACAGTGATGTTGCCACCCGGTATAATATTGATGAAGAAATTATCAGAAATTATAATCAAAATAAAGAATTAGAAGCTGGTAATGTGTTAATTATCCCATATGTTCCATGAACGAGATAATTAAAGAAGCCTATTCTTTAAATGTTATCGGATATATTAGGGTAACTAGTAAAGTTTATAAAGTTAAATGTCAAGAAGGCTTTTTTAGTTTAAAATTTGTTTCCAATACTAATTTAACGATCGTTATTGATCATATTGAAAGTTTGCATTTAAAATGTTTTGTTCCGATTCTTCGTAATTGCCACAAGCAGATCTTAACTAGTTATCAGGATAAAAAGTTTTATCTATGTCCCTGGTTAAAAGATGATAATGTTATTATAAAGGAATTGAAATTGAAGTTTTATTATGAATGTTTATCGTATTTACATTCCAGTACTTTCTTTAATTATAGTGTTCCTAAAACCTATTTTAAAGAACAGATAAATGAAATTAATGAGATCATTAAAGAAAGAAAAGTTTATTATAATGAACTGATGAACCATTTTGAAATATTGAGTTATCGTTCACCTGCGGGCTGGATGTTTGTTTTAAACTATTATCGAATTGAAGAATGTTTGAATAAAGCCCAAGAACTATTAGAAGCATATCAAAACTATGTTTGTAATCTTGATACAATTAGACTTTGTTTAACTTATAATAATTTTAATTATGATCATATTTTAATGAAAGAAAATTGTTTGATTTCTATTGATGAAATTAAAATCAATTTATGTATTTATGATATTTATTATATGTATCAAAAAATTCCGGAACTGATTTTTGATTTTGAAGTTATTTTAGATACGTATTTTTGTAAGATTAAACTTCAAAAAGAAGAAAGATTATTGCTTCAATGTTTGTTGCAGGTAATTCCAATCGTCAAATTAGGTAATGATGAAGTTAATAATATTATTTTAATGTCACGGCTGTTGTATTATCTAGAATCAATTTCTTCGTTAAATAGAAAGCTTTCGATTGACTAGCGGCTTTGATTTTGTTAGAATGTCTTTAAAGCAATGATTAGGAGGAGTAAATCAGGAGTCATTAAAGAGAGTCTCTTAAGTGCTGGAAAAGAGATATGATGAGTGATTGAAGGTAGCCTAGGAGCTGGTTTATTGAACTTAAGTAGGTAGACACGTATGACTGCGTTAAAGTTTAGAGGCATATGATTAGTATGTAAAGTAAGGTGGTACCACGAGCATTCGTCCTTATGACGATGCTTTTTTTATTTTAAGGAGGAAATTATGGAGTATTCAATTATTTGGATTTTATTTATCTTAGGATGTTTATTTCTCTTTTTATCTTACAGCAAAAAGTTGAAAAAATATCGTAATATCCAAAAGCAGCAAAAACAACAATATGAAGAAAATCGAGTTAAATATCAACATTTTACTAGTGAATTATTTGATGAGACACCTGATGAAGAGTTAACCCATGCGGTATTATTTCATATTTTGGCTAAAGAAGATAAACTGTATGAAGGTGATGAGATTCAAGGAACTTTGGTAGATGTTTTAACTCATAGTGAGTTATTGATCTATACGATTTATCAAGTTGAAATGTCATTAGAAGGAGGACGGGGTTCAATACATAATTTCTTTATTAAACAGCCGTATTGTTTATATCGTCCTTATGCAAAAGAAGCTTTTGAAACAGTTAATTGTCCTGAATTGGCAGAATTAATTTCAGCAGCAGATGATTTGGCCAAAGCAGTTGAAAATGATGAAGATATTGATTTAGATGATGATAGTGATTATGGAACATATAACTTCTCTGATTTTACTAATGCGATTGCTTCATCACTGAGAACATCAGGATTATTAGAAAAAGCAGCGAAGTTTATTCGAAATAATAAAAATGATTTTATTGATATAGAGGGGGATAATGATGAGTAAACAATTAGAGCCAAAATACGATCACAAAAAAGTAGAAGCTGGTAAATATCAGCATTGGCTAGAAAAAAAATATTTTGAAGCTGGAGATACTAGTAAAAAACCGTATTCGATTGTTATTCCACCACCTAATGTAACTGGAAAATTACATTTAGGGCATGCTTGGGATACAACATTACAGGATATGATCATTCGTTATAAAAGAATGCAAGGCTATGATGCTTTATGGCTTCCAGGAATGGACCATGCTGGAATAGCTACTCAAGCTAAGGTTGAAGCTAGAATGCGTGAAGATGGTATTTCTCGTTATGATCTAGGACGCGAAGGTTTCTTAGAAAAAGCCTGGTCTTGGAAAGAAGAATATGCTTCAATCATTCGTAGTCAATGGGAAAAATTAGGTTTATCTTTAGACTATTCCAAAGAACGTTTTACTTTAGATGAGGGATTAAGTGAAGCGGTCAAAGAAGTATTTGTTACTTTATATAATGAAGGTTTGATTTATCAAGGTGAAAGAATCATCAATTGGGATCCAGTACAAAGAACAGCCTTAAGTAATATTGAAGTAATCCATAAAGAAATTGAAGGTCATATGTATTATTTCAAATATCAAATCGTTGATAGTGATGAACAGTTGGTCATTGCTACAACTCGTCCTGAAACTATGTTTGCCGATCAGGCTATCTTTGTCCATCCAGATGATAAGCGTTATACCCATTTAGTTGGTAAAAAAGTAATCAACCCAGCTAATGGTGAAGAGCTTCCAATCATGGCTGATAGCTATATTGATATGTCATTTGGAACGGCGGTAATGAAATGTACTCCAGCCCATGACCCTAATGACTTTGCACTAGCTAAAAAATATAATTTAGCGATGCCAATTTGTATGAATGAT
>NZ_CALUXO010000019.1 GCF_944324745.1 uncultured Thomasclavelia sp.
CAAAAGAAATCCAACCATAAGAAAGGTTAAAAAAGGATTTCTTCGTGTCAAATCGTAATAGTAGTATAGAACACCTTGTCTATATAAATTATAACCTAAAATTTAAAAAAAATCATCAAAAATCAAGGGATATTTATACGCTTTTTTAGCGTTTTCAAACACGAAAAGGATATGATCAGATACTTAATTAGCTAAACATATCCTTTTATCTTCTTAAATTGACGACATTGAAGAAAATCGGATTCTTTGGTTTAACAACTGTTGATACAGCTACATCAACTAATCCTGCTGGTATTCAAGATTTAGAATTTAAAGATGAGATTGAAACAGCCAAAAAAGAAATTGATGAATTAGAGGCTGAAAACGTTGATGCCATCATCGCAATTTGTCATCTTGGTGATGGTGATGTTACATGCAACAGTGAAGACTTAGCTTTGGCGATGAATGATGAATATCAAGATAAAATTGATGTTATTATTGATGGTCACAGCCATACAACTGAAAACAAAGAAGTTAATGACATTACAATTGTTCAAACAGGAACTGGAATGACTAATGTCGGTAAACTAACATTAAATTTTGATCAACAAGATGTTATGGTTAATGAAGAATTATTAAATGCTTCTAACCTTAAAGATATTCAACCTAAAGCAGAAGTAACTAATAAGCTTCAAGAAATCCAAAATGAACAAGCAGCTATTTTAAACGAAGTAATCGGAAATAGCGAGACAACATTATGGGCTGGTCAAATTGGAGTTGTTGCTATAGCTCGTTTGGTAGAAACAAATTATGGTGACTTGGCCGCTGATGCTTTCTATAATGCTGCTGCAACATTTTTACAGACCGTTAATGGACCTGAAGCAACCATGCCTATTGTGGCTGTTGAAAATGCTGGCGGTATTCGAGCTAAGTTAGCTAACGGTCAAATTACTACTGGGAATCTAATCGAAGCATTTCCATACGCCAATACTTTATATTTAAAAGTTATTACCCCTAAAATTCTGTATCAAATGATGGAAATATCCGGAAGTTATTTAAATGGTCAAGATAAAGAAACAGGACTGCTATTACAAGAAGCTAACTCTGGTGGCTTTTTACAGATTGCTGGATTTAATGTTGTTTATGATCCTGATGGTCAAGATACCAAAGTAACTTCAATTACTCTAGCAAATAGCAATACTATTTTAGATCGTAATGACGACACTACCCAAATTATGTTAGTAAGTAATAACTATATTGCTAATGGTGGCAGCAATTATACAATGCTATCTGACATACCTAAATATGGTGAAGCTGGTGGTGAATTAGAAACAATTGAAGCTTATTTACAAAAATGTTTAAGCAACAATACTTTAACTAATTATTCAAGATCTCAAAATCGAATTCAAATGCTTAGTGATGGTTACACGCCTAAAGATTATACTGCTTCAATTAAAATTGTCGATGAAAATCAACAGCCACTAGCCAACCAAAAGCTATCATATCGCCTTGATGGTGATAGTCGCCAAAATGGAATAACTGATGAAAATGGTATTTTAAAAATCACCGTAACCGATGGTAGTCATAGTGTTCGCTTAGCTGATAATCAAGCCGATATCTATATCGATAATTATGCTGGTTTTGGAATTATCGAAGATCAGTACCGGCAAATGCCAACTTTAACCTTTATAGATGATGGAAGTTGCGATCCAATTATCGTAACTGATCCCGATACCGATTTAAATCAGCCAGAATCAGGTACTAACAATGATCAGGCTACTGTTAATCAACCTGATAATACCAAAACTACTGCACCTGATACCGGTGATAATAGTAACCTTGGTTGGATGCTTTTAGTAACTTTAGCACCACTTGCAATAATCGTTACTTTAAAAAAGAAACAATATCTTAACTAATATTTAAAGGGTGATAATCGTTAAAATTATCACCTTTTATCTTATTTATTTTTATAATATTTCCCTAATTGATCCGCACCTAAAATTGCTGCAAAAACATCTTCACACGTTACATTAAAAGGCATATTTCCAATAGTATCATCAGGTGAACAAACTAATTTTGCTACTTCCATAATTTCCTCAGGATTTACTTCCAAAATGTTTAAATCTTCTAATGTCGTTGGTAGGCCAACTGCATTACATAAATTAATTACTTCTTCAATTTCCTTTTTATGAGCATTTTCCAATACTAGTTGAACTAATGTTCCAAAAGCAACTTTTTCACCATGATATAAACTATGAGTAGCTGGAATTGCAGTTAATCCATTATGAATAGCGTGGGCTCCAGCCAAGCCACCTGATTCAAAACCAATTCCACTAAGATAAGTATTTGTTTCAATAATATTTTCTACCGCTTTTGTACAAACGTGATTTTCTACGGCTAATACGGCTGAAATTCCATCAGATAGTAATGTTTCATAACATAATCTAGCTAAGGCCATTGCAGCTTTAGTAGTATTCCCATTTAAACAGTTTAATGCGTCACTACGATAACAAGCTCTGGCTTCAAAATAGGTTGCCAAAGCATCTCCAATTCCTGCTACTAATAATCTAGCTGGCGCATTACAAACTACCTGAGTATCAACTAAGACAATATTAGGACTACTTGGTAAATATAAATATTTTTCAAAAACACCATTGTCACTATAAATTACAGACAGTGATGAACAAGGTGCATCTGTAGAAGCAATTGTCGGTACAATTACTGTTGGGATATTGGCATAATATCCTACTGCTTTAGCAGTATCCAATGTCTTACCACCACCAACACCTACAATCACATTTGCTTGTTTTTCTTTAATTAGATTACAGATTCGATTAATTTCATTCATCGAACATTCACCATTAAAATCAATAATATCTACAGTTATTTGTTCTTGAATGCTTGCATTAATATCCGGTACCACTATATCTTTAATATTTTTATCTACGATCACTGCTAATTTATTTCCAATAACCGAAACATGTTTTGTTAAATTCTTTAGTTCTCCTTTTCCCTGGATATAGCGAGATGGACTACCAATTATTTTTGTCATTTTCATACCTCCCATTACATTAAAACAATAATAATGTTTTATTGTATTTATTTATTATATTATTGTTTTTTATCGATTACAATTTTATTATAGTGGTATTTTTATTATTGTCAATAATAATATTATTGTTTATTGATATTATCAATAATTTTTAATAATTTATAATAAAAAAATCTTAGTATTAACTAAGACCTTTTTATCAATCAATCATTCATTTTATTAAAATCACTGTTAGGAAAAATAATTGTAACTTTAGTGCCCTGATGATATTTTGAAGCTATCAGCAACTTTAAACCTAATTTTAAACAAATTTTATTAGCTAAATACAATCCCATTCCCGTTGCTCTTGTTTTTAAGCGATCGCTACCGGTAAAGCCGGCTTCAAATACCCGGGATAAATCACTTTCTTTGATTCCAATACCATTATCAATAATTTCTAATATTATTTGAGTTTTTTCTTTTTTAGCTTGAATGATGATCTTTTTTTGTTTCTTATCCATATATTTAATGGAATTATTGATAATTTGATTGATAATAAAAATTAACCATTTTTCATCACTAGCAACATTTATATCTAGATTATCAGTCTCAATTGCAATTTTATGCATTAAAAAATAATCTTTATTTTGCATGATTATCTGATGAATTACATCTGATAAATTAATTTCTTTAATAAAATAATCTTTTTGAGGATTTTCACTTCGAGCATAAAATAAAACTTGTTCTACTAAATTGTCCATCTTATTTACTTCTTGTTTCAATTCAACAAGTTTTTGATTATCACAATATAATGATAATGCTGCAAGTGGTGTTTTAATTTCATGAACAAAACTTTCAATATACTCTTGATAACCTTTATATTTGCCTTCTAATAACGTTATTTTATCATTCATGGCTTTAGTAGCTTTTTTTAAAGCATAGTAATACGCAATATTTTCTAATCGCTTTGGTTTTTTTATTACTTCGGAAATTAAATATTTTTCTTCTAAATTATCAACTAGAAAAGTAATTTCTTGATTTCGTTTATTAATTTTACAATAATCAAATAACAAATACCCAAACAATAAAAGCAAACTTAGGATAAACATTGGGATAATTGTCATTATCTTTAAACCAATCATGTAACCAAAAAAGAATTGCATAAAAATAAATAAAAAATAAAAAGTAATTAGTCCAATTTTTTCTTCAAAATAACGCATCATATCTGATATCCCTGTCCTCTGATTGTTTTAATAAAATCTTTTTGATCTATCTCTTTTAACTTTTTACGTAAGCGATTTAAATTAACATTTAAAATATTGTCATCCAAATAGTACTTTTCATTCCATAAATAATCTAATAGCTCCTCTTTAGTAATCAATTTACCTGGATTCATAAAAAAATAATATAAAATATGAAATTCATTTCTAGTCAATTCTACTTCCATTTCCTGATATCTTATAATTGATAAATGTAAATCTAAAACCACATTATGTACTTTTAATTCCTTATATTGAATTGGATCAGATTGTCTTAGTGCCCGTTTAATTTTTGCCAGTAAAATACTTTTATTATATGGTTTAGTGACAAAATCATTGCCACCAGAAATAATACTTTTTAGTTCATCTTCTTCATTAGTTAAACTAGTTACAAAAATAATCGGCACAGATTCATATTGCTTGATTTGGCGACAAATATCAAAACCATTTTGATTGGGCAAATTAATATCTAGTAAAATTAAATTTTTATCAATTTGATTCACATCATCTACAATATCTCTTGTAAAATCGTCTATTGTTGCTACATCGTAACCTTGATTCTCTAATAACTCTTTTAACTCCATTCGCACCCTTTTATCATCTTCAACGATTAATACTCTAGCCATCTTCTACACCTCTTATTAAATATATATTATATCACCAATAGAAAAAAG
Organism: uncultured Thomasclavelia sp.; assembly: GCF_944324745.1. GTDB lineage: Bacteria > Bacillota_I > Bacilli_A > Erysipelotrichales > Coprobacillaceae > Thomasclavelia. Next base: position 4,944 of record NZ_CALUXO010000019.1, read on the forward strand.
CCCATAACTGAGCTTTAATCCATTACATTATTTTTAAAAGTTAAGTAAGTAGCAATATAGTAAACACTATAAATAATCATAAAGATCACAATTACCAGTAAAACCGTCAATAAATAATTCATCGAAGCACTAGTAATTTGATAAAATAGATGATCAATTGAATAAGCCGTTATTAAAGCAATAATGATTGGATAAATAATTGGGAAAATAAAATTAGCTGTTATTTGCTTTAAAATCGTTTTATTAATATTACTTTCACTAACACCTAATTTACTTAACAATTGATATTGATATTTATTTTTATTAGAATCACTAAGTGTTTGAATTGATAAAATCGTCCCGACAACTGTTATAAAAATAAAACTGATATAAATAAGCGAAAATGAAAAGATCGTCATTGCTGAATAGTTAGCGGCTTCATAATATCCTCTGACTACTACTGGATAGTATTGAAAAGTACTGCCACTATCATTAAACTGATAATACCCTAATTGTTCTAATTGATCATTATCTTCCTCACCTAATTTTTCATCAGTATCCAAAACATATAATTCATTAACTACGGTCATATGCTCAATTACATCATTAGGAACTACGATTAAAAAACTATTTCCCGTACCCCATGCTAAACGAAAATATTCCATCGTCGTTGCTTTAAAAGATAATCGCTGTCCATTAATAGTTATATCTGCCTGATTACCAGCAATATTATCTAATCCATCTGCAATCGTTTTATCACCAGTTACTAAATATTCATTATCTAATGATATGGCTTGACCACCTAGCATTGTTACTAATTGATTATAGACTGATTCTTTAAGATAACAATCGTAATTAAATAAACCATGAGGGCCAATATCTTCAATATACTTAGCAATTTGATTATCTTTTGTGGTATATATTTGATAATCTAATTCTTGATTGATTTTATAGTGCTCATGAATATAATCAATATATTTTTGGGCCTGTTGTCTATTATCGTTTATTCCAAAAAAACCATCATCAGTTTCACTATAAATATCACCAATTATCACATCATAAGGAGCTTGTTGCTCAATGTTATTTTCATATGCATCTTTCATTACAAAAGACATATTCATGCAAACTAAATTTAATGTAATTAATAATGATAATGTTCCTAAAGTCATCCCAATTGTTTTTGATTTAGCTTCATAATTTTTAGCGACAAACAAGTTATCATTACGATATTTTAATTTATTTCGTTTATTAATAAATGCTAAAATAAAATCACTTAAAGTAAAGGTAATACCATAAATACTAATAATTAATAATACTATGGATCCCCCTAATAACAATAAACTAGATGGCTCCATTTCTAAAAAGAACCGATCACAAAGAAATAGGCCAATAACTCCTAAGATAACAAATAAAATAAATAATAAATTACGATATTTTTTCTTTTTCCAGATCACTGCTTCATTTTTCTTTTCCAGATATAATAAATCATGAATCTTCATCTTTTGCATTCGGCGACTGCTTCTAATAAGGACAAAAGCATAAATCAAAATAAAATAGATAATTGAAAGCAAAATAGGCTCTTTATTTATTTGTAAAGAAACTTGGTATGGCATTTTAAATAAAGTCATGATAATTGCCGAAAAAAGATTGCCAAAAATAATTCCAATGATAAAAGAAATCAAAAAAGCCATAATTCCTAAAATTAAATTTTCTAAAATAAACATCCGATTAATATACTTTTTTTCAATTCCTAAAATCAGATATGTCCCAAATTCCTGACTTCTTTTTTCAAACATAAACCGGGTTGTATAATTAATCAACCAGGCAACAACAAATAAAATAATCAAAGTCACAAAAATAACTGCATATTTTAAATTATCCATGGTACTTGATAATTCATTAATTTCTTGAGAAAAGGAAACAAAATTAAAAGCAAAGATCAAAGAAAAAGCCATGATTACGGTCATGATATAAATTAGATAATCTTTTAAACTTCTTTGAACATTTCTAAGTGCTAATTTACATAACATTTTGAATATCGCCACCTAACAATGTTAATACATCTAATATTTCATCAAAAAAAGCTTTTCTAGTTTTTTCGCCTTTGATTATCTCATTAAAAATTCTTCCATCTTTTAAAAATAAAACTCGACTACAAAAGCTGGCACTAAAGGAATCATGGGTAACCATCAATATTGTTGCTTTTAATTGACGATTCATTTCATCCATTGTTTCTAGTAACATCCGACTACTTTTAGAATCTAAAGCCCCGGTCGGTTCATCCGCTAAAATCAGCTTAGGACGATTAATCAAAGCTCGTGCACAAGCACAACGCTGTTTTTGACCACCCGAAACCTCATAGGGATATTTATCTAAAATATCAATGATCCCTAACTTTTGTGCAATATCATTGACTTTTTGATCTACTAGATTAACATCTTCCCTATTAATAACTAATGCTAAAGAAATATTTTCAGCAATTGTTAAAGTATTTAATAAATTAAAATCCTGAAAAACAAAGCCTAAGTTTTCTCGCCTAAATTTTGCTAAATCTTTTTCCTTTAATTCTGTAATATCTTTATCACCAATATAAATATGACCACTAGTTACTTCGTCAATTGTCGCGATACAATTCAATAATGTAGTTTTACCCGAACCACTGGCTCCCATTATAGCGACAAATTCACCTTCATTAACGCTAAGTGATAAATCATTAACTGCTTTAGTAATGTTGGTTTTAGAGCCATAATATTTTTTAACGTTTGTAAGTTTTAATATTTCCATCTAAATCACCCTTTCCGCTTTCATTATAACAACCCCACTGGCAAATAAAAATTACAGTTTTGTAAGACAAAAAACCTGCTTCTTGCAGGTTTCGTTAAATCATTTAATTATTTCAATCGTATATATATCTTCAATTTTAATTTTTTGGCCATCTACTAAAATAATTCTTCGTGAATATTCATCAATCTTAATTACTCGACTTGTTATTTCAAGATATTTGCCACCAGCTTTTTTTAAATCTTGCTGAAAATAAACAATTTTAACTAGTGGTCTTGTCTTGAGCTTTTGGATAATTATTTGTAATTGACGATCAATGGTTTCTTTTTGATTTTCATCAAGCATTTTTTTCTTTGTTGTCAACCGTTGAGTTTCTTGAATTGCTTCTTTATGACCCGTTAAGGCAGCAAATGGCGCAAATTGGGCTGCGCGATCCATCAAGGGCATCTGCGGATGTTTATTAGATACATGATGTGGTAAATCAATTATATCACGATAGTCATGAATATTATCTCTAGTTGCCATTATGCTTTATGACCTCCAATCGTTTTATTTCTTTCTTGCCCTGTTGCCCCTTCTTCTAGATTCATTCCTTTTAAAACAGCATTTTTGCCAAATTTTTTCTTAATCGCGATAGTTGCTTCCTGTAATTTTCGCTCTTTTTCTAAGTCTATTTTCTGTTTTTCTTCTTGTTTAAATACTTTATTATAATCAGTAAACAAATCCATTTGTTGATATAGTTCTCTTTGTTCCAAACTTTTTTCATCAATTACATGACTAGCTGAAAGATTAAAACGCCGAATATATAATGATTTATTAACTTTTGTTTCATACCATCTTAATACTTTTTCTCTAATAATAGTTGCAGACGATGTATAACTGCCAAGATTAATAGTTCCATGAGCATGTTTAGGAATCTTACGACCGTAACGATCACTCATGATCTCCCCATGATAATTATGTTTTAAATTGTCACGATCGTAACCAATCGTAATCACAATTTGATCAGTTACCAGCTGTTTAGCCACTAAATCCAGGGCTAGAGCATCTAGCATTTCTTTTAAAACTAAGCGTCCTTTATCAAAATCATAAGGGCAACTTAACACCTGCCCGGCCCCAATGCTATTATGCTCTGGTTTATAAGCTTTAATTTCTTTCATAGTACATGGTTCATACCCCCAGGCATGATCGATTAATAACTCAGCATTAACCCCAAAAAGATCATACAACAAATCTTCATTATAATACTCACCAGCTTTTCCAACTGAACATTTGGCAATATCTCCCATTGTATATAAACCAACTTGACGTAAACGTTTTTCATAACCACGACCAACTCGCCAAAAATCAGTAATTGGTTGATGATTCCACAAATACTTACGATACATCCCCTCGTTTAATACGGCAATTCGTACCCCATCCCGGTCGGGTTTTATATGTTTAGCAACAATATCCATAGCTACTTTACATAAATAAAGATTAGTTCCGATTCCAGCTGTTGCAGTTAGCTCTTTTGAATCATAGATATCCTGAATAATCATTTTAGCAAACTCTTTTGGTTTCATTTGTAAATTAGTTAAATAATGGGTAGCATCGATAAAAACCTCATCTATTGAATAAACATGAAGGTCTTCAGGAGCAACATATTTTAAATAAATATTATATATTTCAGTACTATAATCTAAATAAAAAGCCATTCTTGGTGTAGCTATAATAAATGAAAGTTTTAAAAATGGATCTTTTTGCAACTCTTTATCGTTACTAGATTCTCCTTTAAAAGCACGGCCATTGATTTTTCGTTGTCTTTGTACATTTATTTCTTTTACCTTTTGAATCACTTCAAATAACCGGGCCCGCCCTGGAATTCCATATTGTTTTAACGATGGTGATACAGCCAGACAAATTGTTTTTTCAGTTCTGCTTTCATCAGCTACTACTAAGTTAGTAGTTAACGGGTCAAGCCCCCGTTCTTTACATTCAACCGATGCATAAAAGGATTTTAAATCAATTGCAATATAAACATGTTGACCCATCTTATCACCACCTTTATTTCTATTTTACTATATTTAATAATTTTTAAACAATAAAAACCAATGAAGAATTAATTTTCTTCATTGACTAAAACTTAGTTTGTTTCTTTTTCTAACATCTGCTTTTCAGCAATCTTAAAAAACGGATAATAAATCACAATTGCAATAACAATTTCACAAGCTGACCAGATAGCAGCTCTGATATCCCAACCAGTTGCCAGTAACGGACCAATAATTGGTGGCATCGTCCAAGGAACTACAGTAACTGGCGCTCCTACCAAACCAATAGCCATCAATAAATACGATAGAGTACAAAGAACTAACGGTACTACTACAAAAGGAATCATCATAATTGGATTCATAACAATCGGAAATCCAAAAATAATTGGTTCATTGATTTCAAACAAAGCCCCTGGTAAAGATACTTTACCAAGCTCTTGGTAAGCTTTACTTTTAGAAAATAACATCAACAATACTAATGTTAATGTTGCTCCAGTTCCTCCAACATTTACAAATAAACTAGAAAAACCTGAAGCAGTAATATATGGTAAATCTTGGTGATTAGCAAATGCTGAGGCATTAGCGGCAACAAATGATAAAAAGATCGGATCTGCTACTCCTTCTAAAGTCATATCACCATGAATACCAGCACACCATAATAAACTTACAACTAACGTATAAACTAAAATTCCTGGTAGACTGTTTAAAGCAAAAACAAATGGTGAAAAGATTGTTTCTACAAATTCATTTACATTAAAGTGTAATGGCACTCTTATAGCCCAAAATAACACTAATGTTATCACACCAGGAATTAATGTAACAAATGAGTTACTAACAGCCGGTGGTACCCCTTCTGGCATTTTAATAGTAAAATTTTTCTTTAAACAAAAATGAGAAATTTCTACCGCCGATAATTGCTGCAATAATAGCCGTAAATAATCCACCAGAGCCAAAACCATCAACACTGATAGCAAAATCATCATTTAACTGCGTAATAATATAAGCCATGACGGCTAAACCAACGTTAGATATTGTATCCATCCGATATGATTTAGCTAAATGATAACTGATTCCAATAACTGCCAATAAAGATATAATTCCAATTGAAACAGTTGAAGCTGCTCCAATCATAGTTGCATAAGGAGCAATAAAATTTGTCCAAGCATCAATTGGAATATTTCCAATAATCAAAAAGATTGATCCCCCGATGATTGCTGGTAATGTAATCGTTAACCCGTTTCTAATTGCGATTAAGTGTCTTTGATTTCCCAACTTAGTTAATGGTGGTATCAAAACATCTTGAATCCAATTTAAAAATTTATCCATTAGATATTCCCCTTCCTATCACACCCATCTTCTCTATGTGATAGAGGTATTATAGCGCCACCAGCACCAATAATCAATAACTTTTTATCGTAATAATAATTATTTATAATAACAAATTAAAATAATCTCCTTCTAATCAACAAATAATTAGAAAAAAATTTATTGTTAATCAAAAGAAAATATGCTAATAAAATCCTAACAACATAATTTATTGTCAGGATTAGTTAAGTTTGATTATCCAATTTCAAAATCTTCACTTCGATAATGAGTCCAATCAACTTCATTAATATAATCTTTAATTTGAGCAATTTTAAAATACTCATTTTTATTACAAATAAGATAAAAAGATAAGGTTGCTTCTTTATCGATAATCGGAATATAAACGCGGTCTTCATAAAGATGAAATCTTGGAATCGTTAAACTTGTTCTAAAGGTAAATAATGTGGATTGTTTTTGTAAAATTTTATATAATTCCAACTCTTTTTGAATGATAAAATGTGAATCTGGCATATTTTCAACACATACTTGATGCCAATATCCAGTATTATCATATTCTAAAAAATTATAGCCATTTAATTCCTTAAAAGTTGTTTCCTTCTTAGCGGCAAATGGTTGATCAGCAGTTGTAGCTATATTTAGTACTTCTTGGCATATTTTAAAACAAACTACATCATCACGTCTCATGGGATAATCTAAGATAATTGCTGAATATAAATGATCATTTAACCCCTTAATTAATTCTTCAACCTCCCCATTAACTTCATATCTAAATGATAAATCAGGATACTGACGTTTCAATGTATATCGAATAGCCCATAGTGGTGCTGGAGCACAAGAAGCAATAACTAAATTATTATTTAAATTATACTGATTAATTACTTTTGTCTGCAATTCATCAACATCTTTTAGTATCTTTTTAGCTCCTTCTACAACAGTCTTGCCATATTCATTGATAATTAAACGATTATTAATTCGATCAAATAATTCTATTCCTAACTCATTTTCTAATGATTTTAAAGAACGGGTCAAACCTGATTGTGAAATATATAATTCTTCAGCAGCTTTAAGCATTGTTCCATACTTTGCAATCGCCAATACATATTTCAATTGTCTAAGTTCCATCATACCACTCCTATCTATGCAATATAATCATATTATATTATGATTTATACTCATAAATCTATGATTTTTAACAATTATTTTTTTTGTAATGATGTTGCTAGAATATAAGTATAAAAACAAGGAGGTACCAAAGATGGAAAACGTTGAAAACAAAGTTATAATTATTACAGGTGCTACTTCAGGGATTGGAGAAGCTACTGCTAGAGTATTAGCCACTAATGGAGCAAAGGTGGTTTTAAGTGGTCGCCGTGAAGAACGACTTGAAAAATTAGCTAATGAACTAGGAGATAATGCTGCTTACTTAAAATCAGATGTCACTAGTGTTGAAGATATGCAGGCAATTGTCAAACTGGCCAAAGAAAAATTTGGAAAAGTTGATGTTTTATTTGCTAATGCAGGAATCATGCCAGCTGGTAATATGTCAGAATTGGACTATAAAGGGTGGATGAACATGGTTGATATTAATATTAAAGGAGTATTAAATTCAATGTATGCAATCATTCCAGAATTCTATGATCAAAATTCTGGTCATATTATTATTACATCATCTAGAGCAGGAACAACACTAGTTCCTGGAAATGCTGTTTATTGTGGTACAAAGCATTTTGTCAAAGTAATGCTACAATCATTTAATTCAGAAACTAACCAGGAAGGTAAAAATATTAGAACAACAACAATTTATCCTGGAGCAATTAAAACTGAGTTATTAAATGCTGTTGCTGAAAATGATCATAAAAAAAAGGTTGCTGGATTCTATGAACAATTTGGTTTACAACCTGATACAATTGCCAATGCCGTATTATATGCTATTTCTCAGCCAGATGGAGTAGATGTATCCGACTTAGTTGTTCGTCCAACCTTTGAAGGATAATATAAATCTATTAAAGTAAAAACACGCTCAGACGTGTTTTTATTATCGAAAGCCAACATTCATCGCATATTCAAAATCATCAACAATTTCATCGATATTAATATTATTGCTATTAATAATATATTCAAACATATCAACGGTTGCATAAGAAAAAAATAGCGCCAAAAAATCTTGGGTATGTCTGGCAGTGTGATTATTTTTATTTTCTAACATTATTTTATAATCACCTTCCATCATCTTAATAAACTCAGTTTTAAAATTATTTTGTCCAGTTTCTTGAAATGCCTGTTTAAAAAAATCCGGATATTCTTGCATAAATAAAATTAGCTGTCTGGTATTTTCTTTTTGATGTCCTTCAGCTAAATTTAACGTTTTTTTGAAATTAGCATAAATATAACGCATTAAATCTTGTTTATCTTTAAAATGATAATAAAAAGAAACTCGATTTAATTCACAATAATCTGTTATATCTTTAATTGATATATCTTCAATTCGATGATTTTTTGATAATTCTAATAATGCTTTTGATAATTGTTTTTTCGTTCTATCACTCATATTTATCCCTCTTTATTGTATTGTAACATCTTTTTACAATTTAGACTATTTGTAAAAAAATTTTACAGCTTGGTTTGGTTGTTTATTGTAGTAAACTTAATAAATTTTATAATTAAACAGAGGTGAAAAAAATGAAGAACAAAAGTCAAGTCTTTACTCCTATTAAAATTGGAACCAAAGTTGCTAAAAATCGAATTGAAGTATCACCAGCTGGTTCTTTTATATCTGGTAAAAATGGTGATGTTAACCATGAGTTTTTAGCGTATATGAACCATCTAGCCAAAAGTAATGCCGGAATTGTTACTGTTGGTGTTTCGGATATCAGTGGTAAACCTAGTGGGGTTCCTATTCTCGATATCAACAATAAGTTAATGATTTCCGATTTATGCGATGTTACAGAAGTAATTCATAGACATGGAAGCCTAGCAAACATTGAATTAGTTCATGGCTATTATATGCTAGTTCCGGGTGAAAAACTAGTTAATGATTTAACTACCGAGCAAGTAGAAGAGTTAATTCAAATGTATGTTGATTCAGCGGAAAATTGTTTAATTGCTGGATTTGATATGATAATGATTCACGGAGCTCATGGTAATGTTCCATCAATGTTTTTTTCTAGAAAATATAATCATCGTACTGACCGTTTTGGTAATCGCCATCAATTTGGTAAAGAGCTCTTGCAACAAATTCGTAATCGCGTTGGTGATAAACTGGCCATTGAGTATCGAATTAGCGGTGAGGAAATATTAGATGGTTATTCTACTTTAGATGAAACTATCGAATATGCTAAAGCCATTGAAGAATATGTTGATTTATTTCATGTATCCCGTGGTTTATTAGAGAAAAATGAATGCCTGCCATATTTATTTATGCCAACATACTTCCCTAGAGGAATGAATTTAAATGCGACTAAACAAATGAAAAAAGCATTAAACAAACCAGTTGCTGTCGTTGGTGGCTTTGATATGGATAAAGCAATGGAAGTTATTGATAATGGTGATGTTGATGTCGTGGCTATGATTAGAAATATCTATGCTGATCCCAATTGTATCATCAACGCTCAAAACAATAAATCTAATTTAACACGACCATGCGTCCGTTGTAATAACTGTATCAATCGAACTCACTCAAAAATGATCAAAGTTCAATGTGCTGTAAATCCAACATTAGGAAAAGAAACCCAATTCCCACCTATCTATCCAATCAAAACTGATAAAAAAGTTATGATTGTTGGTGGTGGCCCTGCCGGGATGGAAGTTGCCAGAGTTGCTTCTAAAAAAGGATATCAAGTATTACTCTATGAAAAAGATGCTACTTTAGGTGGCGCTTTAAAAATGGCCAGTGGTGCTTCTTTTAAACAAGATATGAAAAAATATCTTGAATGGTCAATTAGAAGTATCGAAAACGATTCAAATATCACAATTTATACCAATACAATAGTAACTCCAGAACTAATAAAAGAAATTAATCCTTATGCCCTCTTTATCGCTATTGGTTCTAATCCAATTTTACCAACATTTAGTCATATGGAAAATGTCGTCTATGCCGGTGACGTTGATTTAAAAAAAGTTTCCGTTAAAGATAATGTTGTAATTGTTGGTGCCGGATTTACGGGATTAGAAACTGCTTTAGAATTAGCTAGAGAAGGTAAGAATGTCACTGTAATTGATCGTCTTCGTAAAGAAGAAATTGGTGCTGATAGTGTTGAAATTAGCATGATTGGTTTAAAACAGTTATTAAAAAAAGAACATGTTAAATTTATCTGCGAAGTTTCTTTAAAAGACGTTAGTGAAAATGGCGCAATTATTACCTATAAAGATGGTCATGAAGAATTATTATCATGTGATACTGTTGTTTTATCATTAGGAGTTAAACCTGATTTAGAAAAAATTGAAGAATTAGATGATATCGTGGATATCACTCGTATCATTGGTGATTGTAGCATTGAACATGGTGGTACTTTATATCATGCCGTTCATAGTGGTTATGAAAATGCTAAGGAATATCTATAATCAAGCTGCTTAACATAAATAATCTCCTGTCTATAAAGCAGGAGATTATTTTTTAGTAGTATTTTGTTAATTTAAAATATAGCATTATTTATTTTTAATATATTGTATCAAAGAGATGATGATGATAACTATTGCCACAATTATATAAAAGTTATGCGAAACAAATGCTATAAAACCATTATTGCCACTAGTAAAAGCCGTTGGAAATAACACCTGAAAATATAAAAACACTAAAGCTAAAAATATTCCTTTCCATAAACTTTGAACGGCACTATCTCTATCTCGGGCTTTTTTAGATTCTTCATCGGAAAAAATATCAGATTTCAATGGATCATCAGAATAGAATATATTATTACTTGTATACGTATCATTGGCATAATTATCATTAAAATAATGCCAGCCATCATCAAGAAAAATTTGTTTATATTCTTGCATATCCTCTTTTTTAACATTCCTAGAGTCCACACGATATATAATTCTTTTTCTATCTTTAGATTTTTTGAATTTATAAATATCTATTTTTAAAGGTACAAACAAGCTAAACGGTGTTATACTATCTAAAATATATCCTTTATCTGCTTTATTATTTAGATATTTTTCCATAGATTTACTACCTGAATATAATCTAACTGCTAACATATCAACTATTCTCCTTATCTAAGATATTTTGGGCCACAAAAAATAAATTTTTAATTCTTAAATAGTCATCATTTAATACTTCTTGCCCCTTTGTTGTCAAACGATAAACTTTTCTTCTAGAATTATCACTATTTGAAATCTGTTCAATTAATCCTGATTTTTTCAAATTATCAAGAGCACCATATAAAGTACCAGCCGCCAATACAATTGAATGACTACTTAGCTCTTCGACTTTTTTGATGATACCATAACCATGAAGTGGTTCTAATGCTAATGATAAAAGTATATAAAACGTTGTTTCAGTTAAAGGACCAGCTTTCATACTTCACCTCCATTATTCATAAAATTATATAGTTTAACTATATATCGTAACTCTATATATCGTATAACTATATATTAGCAGAATATTTAATATTTTCAAGTATTGATATCATTAATCATATTTATATTTTGAAATATTAGATTTTCATTAAAATAGTTTAATAAAAAGATCCAAGATGATCTTGAATCTTTCTTTTAGTTATTATTCAGCTTAAAAACTTCAAATCAATGATACTACCAGAACACAAATAGTACTTAATAATGTCCCTAGTAAATAGTATTCAGCAAATTCTTGATCTTCGGCTATTTTATTATATCTTGCTATTGACTTAGCTGTCAAAACCAATCCTACTGAAGAATACTGATTAATCAACAAGAAAAATAGCATAATAATTCTTTCGATAGTCCCAATCATTCTTCCAGCTTTTATCGTATTTTCCTCATCTTTTTTAGTTGGTTTATAAGCTTGCATCATCTTAACTATAAATATATTTACTGGTTTATGTATAAGCAATAATTGGGTAAAAAAACTAATACTTATTTGAAGCGATAATCCCATAGCATTAAATATATCTAAAATCGTTTTATTGTATTCATAGGTTTTACCAGAGTCAATTATTAGATAACAAATAACTAGTAATATGATCAAATGTAAAAGTTGATCAACTACAAAAATATATTTATCGTACTCATTTTTTAATTTTCTATTTTTAATAAAGTATTTTAGTGCATCAATCATAAAATGAGAAATAATTATTGTCCATAAATATATATTTTCAAACTCGAAACAGATTAATTTAATCCAGACTAAATTTACCAATCCATAAATCACACTATGAACAACTACAAATCTAAAATTTTTTTCCTTTTTCTGTGCAATAAATTTAGTTTGAAAATAAAAATCAGCCAAGACGTGAGCAAATAATAGCATTACTAATGCTTCTTTATAACTACTTATCATACTCTATCTCACTCAATATTTTATTGACAGTATCAAAAGCATCCTTATATGCATAAAAATGCCCTTTTGATAAAATCTGTTGAATATTCGACTGGGTAACATTAAAATATTCTGCTGTCTTAGTCTGATTCATTTTATTGAATAAAACATAATTAATTACCTCTCTTTGTTTTTTAGTCCAACTATTTTCGATACTATACATTAGTTTGAAAATTGAATTTAGCGACAACTCCTGTAAAAAATTATCGCCATCTATACTGATTACGATATCTCCAAAAGCACTTTCTTTTTTCTTTTCTAACAATTTAAGATTTTCTACACTTTCCCTGGCTTTATAATAACCAGGTCCATCAGCACCAATCGACATTTCAAAGTTTATTTCTGTTGTAATATTGCCGATGCCGATACCAAATCTGATCTTGTTGGGATATACTTCTTTTTTTATATAATGGATTATATCCATAATATATTTGCCAGAATGTAATAATCCTTGAAATTCATCACCTAAAGTAATTGTAAAATTAGAAGCTATAGAATCACTATATAACTGATTTACTTTAATTAACGTTTGCTTTAATTTTTCTTGAAAAGCACTGCGATCATTAATATTTCTCGATTTTTTTACATCACCAATAATAGCTATATAAGGACTATTGTTGAAAAAGAAAAACATACTTATCACCACCTAAATTTCACTTTTAGTATAATACTTTTTATTATTATAATCAATAATTATAAGTTATATAACTTATAATTATTGATCATTATTAAAAAAACTAATAATCAATAATTATTAGTCTAAAAATAAGTATTGTCTTAATATACTATTATTTTATCGCTCTTGATTTTATTTTATACTTACTAAAATAATAACATTATAATTAGAATAATTTACAATTACATTTGCTACTCTCTCTTTTTTTTACGAGAATTATACCTTTTTAGTTGTGTTGCATTTTTTGCAACTGAACTAATTTCATCTAATTCTCCTTCTTTAAAAATACTAGATATATGTCTAGAAATAGTTGATTTATTTTTATCAAATAATTCACGATTATTTCATTGAAAAGTACAAAAAAAGATCCAAGATAAACTTGAATCTTCTTTGTATTTGTTTGAAATTATCGTTTTGAAAACTCTGCAACTTTATAAAATAAGAATTTTAAATCCTTTTTGTCGATTACTTGTTGTATTGCTAAAACATCTTATAACTATTTAACATGAGTATTCAAATAAATTAAAATGAGAGGCGCGCAAGTCCTCTCACAACGTACATATATAATACCTTAATTTTTTCTATATGTAAAGTATTATTTGATTTTTCTATTGTGAATTATAGAAAAATCAAATTTTGTATTGTATTCTATATTAGTTTCTTCAATAATTTCATCTATTTTTTGTCTTAAAGGTAATGTTAAATTTTCATTAAGCAAAAAATTTGACCAATGACAAATTGAAATATATCCTAAAAAGACGATTGAATATAACTTTCCTTTAACAATATAGGGAGATTGTTTTCCTAAAATATTGGAATGATGAGATATTTTATTACGTAGCATATGGATAGCTTTTAAGTCAACTCTACTGGGGTCCATTACTTCTTTAGGTTTTTTATATGATTTCCCTTTCATAAATTCATTAAGCTTTACAGTAGTTAAGCAATCGATTAACTTTATTAAAGTACCAAAACTAATAAAATTAATTGCTACCCAAATAGGAATAATACCATTATATGCATTGATATAATGTTTGATTGCTGGTTCTTCTCTTGTTTTAATAATATCATTATAAAGAGTTTTACTCAAAATACGATTATATGTATTTTCAGCAATGAATTTTTCTATTGAATTATTAACAAGACAATAATTATCTTTTAACAAAGATATTTTATGAATATCATCAAGTTTAAAAGTTACCATATCATATTGGCCGCATAGATTTGCTAATTTTGTTCTTAGAGATTCTTCTATTTTTCTTGTTTCTTGAAAAAGCATTATAGAAATTCTTTTATCAAGCTCACATAAAGCTATCAGTTCTGTACACTTATGATTATGATAGTCGTCTTCTTCAACATTATAATTATCCAGTAAAAATCTATATCCAGTAATATGATAATAAGTATTTACATTTTTTATATAATTATATAGTAACTGATAATCATCAATTAACAAATGTCTTTTTTGTAATTTATCTATCCTATCTTCTATCGTTCGTGATTTTTTTAATTCTAAAGTACCATTTTCTGACATAATATTCACTCCCTTTTCAAGGAATTATTTCATTTACTAATACAGTATTCTACATATTATAACAAAAATGCAAGATAATCTTGAATTTATAAATAACATATTACTCAATCAGAGTTTATAGTTTATAATGAAAAAAAGCATTTAAACTTCTCACAAAGTCTAAATACTTCTCTAATCTTTTCAATATATTATTAGCCCATTTTCTAAAAAGAATACCTTTAGCTGAATTCGTTCTATATCCAACAGCTAAAATAACATCTAAATTATAATACTTTACATTATATTCTTGAACACCAAGTTTACCCATATGTGCAAAATTTGCACACATGCTATTTTCATCAAGTTCACCTGATTTAAAAATATTTTTAATATACCTCGTAACAACAGTTCTATCAATTCTAAACAAACTAGCTATTTGCTTTTGATTTAATCAAACTGTTTATCAGGAGAAAGATTAACGCCTAATACAAAATCTCCATCCTTAAATTGAACTATTTCATTTCTTTCTACTGTATCATTCATAATATCACCTTCTTCATTTAAAATTTTACTAATTACTTTATTATATAACTACCTCACTCTTATCTCATTAAAAAACACAAAAAAGATCCAAGATAATCTTGAATCTTCTTTGTATTTGTTTGAAATTATCTCTTAGAGAATTGTGGCGCACGTCTTGCTTTTTTAAGACCATATTTTTTACGTTCTTTAACACGTGCATCACGAGTAAGGAATCCAGCAGCTTTTAGAGTTGGTCTGTAATCAGAACCAGCTTCCAATAATGCTCTTGAAATACCATGACGGATAGCTCCAGCTTGTCCTGAATATCCTCCACCATAAACATTTACTTTAACATCAAATTGATTAGTAGTGTTTGTTAATTCTAAAGGTTGATTAACAATCATTAATAATGTTTCTGATGGTAAATAATCTTTAGCTGGTTTATCATTAATTGTAATATTTCCTGTACCAGGTGTTAAAATAACTCTTGCTACAGAAGTTTTTCTACGTCCAGTTCCGCGATATTGTACATTTGCCATTGTTCTGTCTTACCTCCCTTACCCTTTAATCTTTAATTCTACAGGATTTTGTGCTGCGTGTGGATGTTCACTACCTGCATAAACAAATAATTTCATACCTTGTTTTCTACCTAATGTATTATGTGGTAACATCCCTTTTACTGCTGCTTCAACCCAACCAGTTGGATTTTTTTCTTTGAATTGGCGAGCTGTTTTAACTTTTAAACCACCAAGCCAACCTGAATGATGATAGTATTTAACTGAATCTAATTTTTTACCAGTCATTACTACTTTATCAGCATTAACAATAATCACATAATCACCAGTGTCTACATGTGGTGTATAAGTAGGTTTATGTTTACCTCTTAACACTTTTGCTACTTCAGATGCTAAACGACCTAAAGTCATACCTTCAGCATCTACTACATACCATTTTCTTTCGATTGTGGCTGCATTAGCCATAGTTGTTTGTCTCATATTTTCTTCTCCTTTATCCTTACCGGGGACTTTAGAGTTCATAAGAACATTCTCATTATATTCATTTCATATTTCAATGTCAATTATTTTCATAAATTATCTTGATATTTTCGTACATTTTTCTTAATTTTAATTATCAACGTTTTATACACCCTAAAAAAATATGAATGCCACAAATAATGTGGCATTCAAGAGGTAAAAACTATCAGCATTTTTTATTTTACCTATCTAAAATATTAACACTTTTTATTTTTTCTCAATAGAACTACTCCAGCTCCAGATGCCATTAACACTAATAATGCACTTGCTAGCATTGCATCATCACCAGTTTTTACAGCACTAGAATTAGATGGCGTAGTAGTTGTTACAGATCCATTACCTCCAGTATTATTTGGTTCATCAGGAGTCACAACTGGTGTATCAGGATCTTCTGGATCTGTTGTCGGTTGTTCAGGATCGGTTGCTTCAACTTTTTCTAATCCATTAATTGCATCATTCACATTTGCATAAGCCACTTCAATTGCTTCTTTATCTTTAGAATCGATTGCTGCTTTTAATGCATTTAATGCTGTATTTAATTTATCTAATGATTCTTGAGTATATTCACCAGTTTGGCTAACTAAAGAATTTCCTTGGTCGACCAAATCATTAACATCATCTTCTGCAACATATAATTGTAAGCTTGCAATAGCATTATTTAATGACGCTAAAGCTGTAGCTACTTCTTCATCAGTAGCGCTTGGATTCATAAATACAGCTCTTGCAGATTTAATAGCTGCACTTAAAGCTTCCCTAGAAGCTAATGTATAAGTATCATCTTTTACTACTTCTAAATCAGCATTATCTAACACTGTTTCTAATTCAGTTTTATCTGGTGCTTCTACAATTGTAAGTTTAACAGTTTTACGCACTGATGGTTTATCAGGATGCATCGCAGAGTAATGAATATTATATTCACCAGGTGCCAAACTTGCAATCATTTCTTTATTTGCATCACTATCAACTACACGTTCTACTTTTGTTTGATTAGTATCATTACTTGTAGAACCATCTGTTAAATCAGGTATTGATGTAAACATATATTCATTATCAATTGAATAATCAACTGTATATTCTGAAGTATCTACACTATCAGAACCAGGAACTAATGTTACATTATCTAATAAATCTGGTACAGTACCTTCAATAATTGTTACATCATCAGCATCAACTGCTACTGTATTAGCATAATAATTGGCAGCAGCTTCTTTTTGTTCTTGGTTTTGAGCATAATACACATATTCAATTTCAAATTTTTGACCTGCTAAATCAGTTCCAGCATCACCAGGCCAGTTACCACCTGTTGCAAAATTTAATTGAATATATTGTGGACGATTTAAAGCTGCTTGAGCAACTGGATCATCACTATAATCAACTGTTCTAACGATTTGATCATCTACGTACCATTCCATTACGTTTTCAGACCAGTTAATTCCAAATACATGGTATGTTTCACCATCAATTTGAACACCTTCAGTAGCTATATTAGTTGTTTTACCATTACCAGCATATTTACCAGCATCATCACCTTCAACACTAGCATAGTGTAATGTTTCATATACTACATTTGGATTACCAATTGATTCCATAATATCAATTTCACCAGATACTGGCCAACCGTCACCTTGTGCATCATTAATAGCTCCATCTAATGTAAAATCAGAACCTAATGTCCAAAATGCAGGGAATGTCGCTTGTCCTTCTGGCAATTTTGCTAAAATTTCAATTCTTCCATATAAGAACTCTTGTTTACCATGAGTACGAACACTTCCAGAATTATAAATTACTTGACGAGATCCACGAGGATTTTGATATTGATATTGTTCATCACGATCAGTAACTTCTAACACTAATTTTCCATCTGTTACATGAACATTTTCTTTATCATTTGTATAATGTTGTTGTTCAACACCACGGATACTACCTAATTCATATCCCCAGTCATCTAAATTTAATCCGTTTTCATCAACATTACCTGTTTCACCATCAAATTCATCTTTCCAAATTACTTCATACACTTCATCTTCAGTTTCACCAGTAACAACTTCAGATAAAGACATATTATCTACGTATACTTGACTTTGATACACAGGACCACTATCTTTTTCAGTCCATTTCATTACGCAAAGTTGTACATCAGTATAATTACCAGTGTTAAATTCAAATTCAACATCTTGATATACAAATTTTTGATCTTCAGATGTACAAGAAATTGTAACACCAGGATTTACTGTAGTTCCTAACCAATTAGTTTTTAAATTAAAGTTAGCTTCACCACCGACTTGTCCAATTGCTACTTTAGCTTTCGCAATATAAGTAGTATTAGGCTTTAATGTTAAATTTTGATATAATACCGAATCTTTTTGTTCAACTGGTAATAAGCCACATTTTTCACCGTCATAAGCAGCACCATCATAATCAGTAACTTGTGAATTTTTAAATTGCCAACCGTTAGTCCCGTTTTCAAAATCACCGTTGGTAATTAATTCATCACCAGGTTTTGCTCTTTCAAGTTCTAACATATCATATTCAGTATCTAAACCTGTTGTTGTTTGCGTTGCGGCAAAACTAGCCATTGCATTAGCACCTAATAAACTGCATGTTGTAGTAAAGGCTAATGCTAATTTAAATATTTTTCCTTTCATAGTTGTATTTCCTTCCTCCATAATAGTACTCGATGTTTTTGAATAAATAGATATTTTATGCTGACTCAAATAGTCCATAAATAAACAACATCAATGAATACGTTTACATTATAGCTTTATTTACTACATTTGTAAATAGAATTTTAGTAAATTTTTACTTTTTGATTAAATAAAAATAAGAATTATTAGTAATATATTATAGATATTTTAATATTTTTTTGTTATTAATAATTCTTATTATAAATTTTATGTAATTATTTTTATTATTATATTTTAGTAAATATTTAGTATAATTTAGTGATAACTTTATGACAAATAAAAATAGATTGCAAAACAATCTATTTTGATAAAAATTCTAATGATAATTTTTGTACTTTTTTTATTTGTTCAATAGTATCAAAATTATGATTCCCATTTTCAATCGAAACAAAATTTAATTGATCAGAAAATTTAGGAACATATAATTTAGATATTTCATATGGCACAGTAGTATCAGCAGTTCCATGAATAACTAATAAATCATTTTTGAAAATATCAAGATTTTCATAAAAATCACGTACCAAAAGATCATCAACAAATTCCTGCGATATTTCATAACCACCATGATCATACAAACCATCTTTGTTTGCTTCTACTTTCCCTGTTAAATAATCTAAAGCAGCCGGTAAATTAAACGCTGGAGCCCAAAGCACCATTTTTTTGATATCATCGGGATGTACTTTAGCTAATTCACTAGCAATAGCACCACCCATCGAATGACCTAGCAAATACACTTCAGTACAATTTTTATCATCTAAAGCTTTCTGTAAAACAAGCTCGGCACATTCTAACTCATCTTTAAATGTCATGTCTTTAAAATCCAAATCACTTTCACCACTACCTAAAAAATCAAATCTCATAGTAGCAATTCCTTTTTCTTCTAACATCCTTGATAGTTGAACATATGAAAATTTAGTTCCGGTTTTTTGTCCGGTAAATCCATGAAAGATAATACAAATTGGATACTTATCATTTTGAGGCTGATGAAAGAAACCACGCATTACTCCTTTAGGAGTTTTAAGTTCTAAATATTGTTGCATTAATAAATACCGTGCGCTAGCTTAAAGCGATGAATTCCTCTATTATCAATATATTGTTGGGTAATAAAGCGAATATTTTCTTCATCATAATCGCCACCGATTTGTAGGCAAGTATCCATAATTTCACTAGTTAAAGTTAACCAAATTTCATCACTAAATTCTTCTGTAGTAATCATTTCTTTGACTATTTTTAAACAGTCATCAATATAATCAGATTTATCTATTTCTACAATTCCTTCCATTTCTATTCCTCCTTAACTAATTCATTCATTACATAACCAGCAATCATCAATCCCGCTACTGAAGGAACATAGCTCATACTACCAGGAGTATTTCCTTCTACCTTTCTAGGCTGTTCTGTCGAAAATAAAACTGGACACTTTTTTATTTGTCGTTTTTTTAGTTCCCGACGCATTACCCGTGCCAAGGGACAAACGCTAGTTTTATAAATATCATCAATTCTAAAACTTGTTGGATCCAGCTTATTACCAGTACCCATTGATGAAATTATCTTAATATTTAATTTTTGGCAATTTTCAATTAAAGCAATTTTAGCTTTAACAGTATCAATGGCATCAACAACAAAATCACAATCTTCAAACATAAATTCATCACCTTGTTCAGGTAAATAAAACTGTTGATAACTTTGAATCTTTAAATTAGGGTTGATATCCAGACATCGTTGTCTGGCAATTTCCACCTTAGGCTGACCAATTGTTGAATGAAGAGCATATAGTTGTCGATTGATATTAGTAACATCAACACAGTCATGATCAATTAGTACCAGTGAGCCAACACCACCACGCGATAATGCCTCGACTACATAACTGCCAACTCCACCCAAGCCAAAAACAGCAACTTTTTTTCTTTGTAATTTTTCAACCCATTGACTACCAACCATTCGATCAATACGTGCAAACTGTTCCATAAGTCACCTCGTGTTTATTATAAACTAATTGAAAAATATTATAAAGCAATAGCATTAATTTTTTTATAGTCCAATTTGGTCTAAAATCAAAATGTGAACTAAAGTACCTCTATAATAAAATCAGGTGGTGATTTTTATGAGATACAAACGAATCCGTGATCTACGGGAAGATCGAGATATGACACAAAAACAAGTAGCTGATTACTTAAATGTATCTCAAAAATCATACTCTCGATATGAACGAGGTGAGAGAACTATCGATCCCGAAATTCTTTCTAAACTAGCGACCCTTCATGAAACCACCGTTGATTATTTAATCGAAAGAACTAATGATAAGACTGATTATACCAAAAAAAGAACAAATAATCGCTAATATAAATAAAACGTTTGGAGTTTTCCAAACGTTTATTCATAATCTGCTGTATAACCGCGACCATCTAACTCTAATTTTACTACCTGCCATTCTTTAATCAAATCACCTAATTCTTCTTTGATTCGAACAACACCCATTTTGTCTTCTTCTCTAATCAATGCCATTATTGTTGGTCCCGCACCAGATAAATAAGCTCCTAATACCTGTTCATCTTGATCCAAAACCGCCATAATTTCATCATATCCCTTGATCAAACCTCCACGATAAGGCTGATGTAACCGATCTTTAAAACCTAATTTTAGCCCATCATCATAACCATTGATCAGTGAGGCAACCATCAAAGCTAAATGCGAAACATTGGTAATCGCATCACTTCGTGGTAAGTCTTGTGGTAAAACTGAACGAGATTGTTCTGTAGAAAGAGTAAATGGTGGAATTAAAGCTACAAATCGATATTTATGTTTAACCGGTATATTTAAAGTTAAAACATTTTCTTCTTCCATAACCGAAACAGTTAGACCTCCGAAAATTGCCGGAGCAACATTGTCTGGATGCCCTTCGATCGATGTTGCCAACTCAAGAATTTCTTGACGATCTTCAGCTTTATCTTTAAAAGCAAAAGCACCAACAATTCCAGCAACGATACAAGTAGAACTACTTCCTAATCCTCTTGTATATGGAACATCACCAGAACATTCAATTTTTACACCACTATATTGTAATCCACAAGCTGTAGCCGCCTGTTTAAACGCCTGGTATGTCAAATTATTTTCATTACAAAATTGCTGTGGACAGCCAGTAATTACTAGGCCATTTTCAATCAATTCAAATGTAAATGTATTGTACATTGTTAAAGCTACCCCAGCAACGTCAAACCCCGGTCCTAGATTAGCACTAGTTGCAGGTACTTTTACCTTTACTTGCATAATTGCCTCCCTTTAGATAGATTCAATTTCTCCTTTGATAAAATCAATTATTTCGCTTTTATCAATTGCCTGTTTATGTAGTACTTTACGATCCTTAATTCCTTGTAATGGTTTAGGAACAGGTACCCCAGTCTTTTGATTTAATTTATCAATTGCTTCATATACATCTAATTGTTCACCATAAATAGCTTGATATACTGATTCAGGGAATTTATATGGTGAAGCTGTTGCCAATAAAACCGTTTTTGTATCATCATTACTTTCTTGTTGATAACGTTTCAAAACCCCATACCCTACTGCTGTATGAGTATCTAATAGATAACCTGTTGTTTGATAACATTCTTTAATTGTCGCTAAAACTTCTTCTTCGTTTAAACATCCGGCTTTAAATTGTTCTTTAATTTTAGCAAATGTTTCATCATCAACTTCATAGACACCATCTTGATTTAATTTATCCATATAACTACGTACTTTATCACCATCATTAGTCATAAACCATACTAATCTTTCTAAGTTACTAGAAACTAAAATATCCATTGCTGGTGCATTAGTTTTATAAAACTCACGATTAGCATCGTATTTTCCCGTTGTGAAGAAATCAGTTAAAATATTATTTTTATTTGAAGCACAAATAAACTTATTAATTGGTAACCCCATTTGTTTAGCAAAATATCCAGCTAAACAATTACCAAAGTTACCACTAGGAACGCAGAAATTGATTTTATCTCCTAATTCAATTTCATTATTACGAACTAATTCAAAATAACTATGGAAATAATATACAATTTGTGGAATTAATCGTCCAACATTAATTGAATTGGCTGATGATAAAAAGACATTGTGTTTATCACTAGCTTCTTTTAATTCTTTAGATGCAAAAGCCTTCTTAACCGCTGTTTGGGCATCATCAAAATTACCATGAATTCCAACCACTTTAACATTATCACCAGTTTGACTAACCATTTGTTGCTGTTGAATTGCTGAAACACCATCTAATGGGTAGAAAACTTTAATACTGGTTCCCGGCACATCTTTAAATCCTTCTAAAGCGGCTTTACCAGTATCCCCACTAGTTGCTGCCAAAATCATTACCTCACGTTGTTCATTTAATTGTTTTAATGATAAAGTCATTAAGTAAGGTAATAAAGATAATGCCATATCTTTAAAGGCCGCAGTCTGTCCATGGAAAAGCTCTGCTACAAAAACATCTCCAGCTTTTTTGACTGGCACTACTTCTTTAGGAAATAATCCTTTTCCATAGGCATTTAAACAGGCATCATGGATTAAACCTTTACCATCTTCTGGTACAAACGTGCTTAAAACTTCAGTTGCTAAATCAACATAATCAAGTTTCATCAACGCTTCAAGATCCATTTTTGTAAAATCAAAATCAGGCACTAATAACCCACCATCATCGCCGATTCCTTGGACAATTGCCTGATAAAAATTAATTGCTTTTTGTTGGTTTCGAGTACTAATATATTCTTTTACCATCACTAAACCCCCTGTATGATTTTAATTATTGTATACAATTTATTTATATAAGTCAATACATTGTTTATTATAGCACAACTGATAAAATTACTTTGATTATTTCAATTATTATTGTTAATCGTTGACTATTGTATACAATCGTGGTAATATGTCATAAATTAGAAAAAATGGAGGATTATATTATGTTATTAATGGGCATGAATTCGATGATGATTATTATAACCAGTTTAATCATGCCTATGAATAAATAATTGGTTCTGCTTTTTATTATTTGGAATGTTAGGGCCTTTGTTTAAAGGCCGATTTTTTATATAAGGGGGAATAAGATGAAAATCGGAGTTGTCGGACTAGGAACTGTTGGTTACGGAGTTGTAGAAATTTTGACCAATGAAAAAAACAGATTAGAAAAGGCCATCAATGAAGAAATAGTTATTAAATATGGTTGTGGTTTAGAAGAAGTTGATTTGCCTGATGGAATTATTTATACTAAAGATTTTAATGATGTAATTAATGATAAAGAAATTGATGTTGTTGTTGAACTTGTCGGTGGTTTAACAGTAGCTAAACAAATTATCTTAGGAGCTATTAATAATGGTAAGCATGTGGTAACTGCTAACAAAGCTTTATTGGCTCATGATGGAAAAGAAATCTTTTTAGCCGCTAAAAAGAATCGAGTTCATATTTTTTATGAAGCCAGTGTTGGTGGTGGTATTCCGGTTTTAGTTGGACAAAAAGAAAGTTTAATTGCCAATAATACTAAAGAGATTATTGGAATCTTAAATGGAACTACTAACTTCATTTTAACTTTAATGGAAAATGAAAATCTAGATTTTAACGAAGCTTTAACGATTGCTGATGGTCTTGGATATGTTGAAGCTAATCCAGCCTTAGACTTGGATGGAATTGATGCGGCTCATAAAATTTGTATTTTGGCGCAAAATGGATTTAAAAAATACATTGATTTTGATAAAATCTCTGTTAGCGGTATTCGTAATGTTACAAAAGTTGATATGGATTATGCCAAAAAGCTCGGATATCGTTTTAAACTGATTGCTCAAGCAAAAGAAGTTAATAACGGAATTGGAATTGATGTTGCAGCAACCTTAGTTAATAAAAAAGAACTAGTCGCTAGCGTTATGGATGCATATAATGTAATAGAAATTGATAACGACTATGTTGAAAATGTTATTTTTTATGGAAAAGGAGCTGGACGTTATGTAACTGCTTCAGCTGTAGTAAGTGATATTATCAAAACAGTACAAAAAGAATATTGGGATCACGATTATGAAGATTGTCCTAACATTTACCCAATCACTAAATCAAAATATTATTTACGCACTGATCGACCTATTGATGTTGATTATGAATTGTATTTCACTGAAAAACAAGACCATATTTACATCACTCACGAAATTGAACTTGCTAACTTAACAACTAGTCTTGGCAATCTTGAATATACAATTTTTAAAGTGAGGGGATAAAATGAATATTATTGTCCAAAAATTTGGCGGAACATCAACTCGCTCAAGAGAAACACGCTCTTTGATGTATAACAACATCATTCGAGAAATCAATAATGGTAATAAAGTTGTTGCCGTTGTTTCAGCCATGGGACGTTATGACGATCCTTATGCTACAGATACTTTATTATCAATTGTTAATACTAAACAGTTAACTGATGAAGAGATTGACCGCCTAACAAGTATTGGAGAAACTATTTCAACTTTAGTTTGTAAAAGTGAAATGGCTAGTCTAGGATATCGTAGCGCCACGACTACCAATGACGAACTGGGAATCGTAACGGATTCAACTTTCAAAAACGCTACTATTAATCATGTTGAGGGTAAAGAAATCATTAAAAAACTAGAATACGCTGATGTCGTCTTCTGTCCTGGATTCCAAGGACATTCTGTCCATGGTAAAATTACCACACTGGGACGCGGTGGCAGTGATTTATCAGCAGTTGCTATCGGAGTAGCTGTTGATGCCAGTGAAGTTGAAATATATAGCGATGTTAACGGTATCTATACTGCTGATCCTAGAATAGTACCAGATGCTATTAAGCTAGATTACATCAGTTACGCTGAAATGTTGGAATTATCTAAAAATGGTGCTAAAGTATTAAATCATCGTTGTGTCCAATTAGCTGCTAGTCACAACATTGCTATTCACGCCCGGTCTTCATTTGAAGATAGTAAAGGGACATATGTTATAGGAGATGATCGTATTATGAAAGAAAATATTAATCAATTAATTATCTCAGGCATTACCGGTTCTCAAAACGAAGCCCGAATCACCTTAGTAAAGGTCGATGCCACTAATAACAGCGCCGGAAATTTATTTAAAAAAATTTCTGATGTCGGTGTAAATGTTAATGTTTTTAATCAGGCTTTAGTCGGTGGTGGTCGCATGGATATATCTTTAATTATAAGTGATAAAGATGTTCCCGCGGTTATTGAAGTTCTCAATGATCTTAAACCACAATTAAACGCTGAAAGAACAATTGTTCGTGGTAATATCGGTAAGGTATCGGTTATAGGAGTTGGAATTAAAAACAACCGTGGTATGTTCCAAAAAGCTTATAACACTTTAATGGAAAATGAAATCAATGTCGAAATGACCTCTTGTTCAGAAATAAATATTTCATGTTATATCGATCGCGATGACGTTAAAAGAGCTCAAGTCTTATTACATGAAGCATTTTTAGGAAAGAAAGGAAGTAAAATAAATGAAAAAATATAAAGTTGCCATTGTCGGAGCTACTGGAGCTGTCGGAAGAGAAATGTTACGTTGTATCTTTCAATTCAATTTCCCATTTGAAAGTTTAAAATTATTAGCTTCTAGTCGTAGTGCAGGAAAAGAAATTGAATTTGAAGGACATAAATTTATTGTAGAAGAATTAACTGAAAATAGCTTTGAAGGTATTGAAGTTGCTTTCTGGTCTGCCGGAGGTAGTATTTCTGCCAAATATATGGAATATGCGGTTAAGGCTGGATGTATCAATATTGATAATACTAGTCATTTTAGAATGGATCCTGATGTTCCATTAGTTGTTCCAGAAGTAAATGGCGAAGCCTTAAAAAATCATAAAGGAATTATCGCTAATCCAAATTGTACAACAATTCAAATGGTTAGTGCCTTGAATCGTTTAAATGAATATTTCGATATCGAAAGAATTATCGTTTCTACTTATCAGGCTGTTTCTGGTGCTGGAGTAGCTGGAATGGAAGAATTATATCGTCAATCACAAGAAGTATTAGATGGTAAAGAACCTGTAGCTAAAACATTACCTTGTGCCAGTGATAAAAAACATTTCCCAATTGCCTTTAACTGTATTCCTCAAGTTGATAAATTTGATTTAGATAATCATTTTACTAAAGAAGAAATGAAAATGGTAAATGAAACTAAAAAGATTTTCAACAAGGATATTAAAGTTAATGCCACATGTGTTCGGGTTCCAGTTTTAAGAGGACACTCTGAATCTGTTTATATTGAAACTAAAAAACCAATTGACATTGATAAAGTCTTTGAACTATTAAATAACTCAACTGGAGTTGAATTATATGATGATATTGAAAACCAAATCTATCCAATGGCTAACTTATTTGTAGGCGATGAATTAGTTCATGTTGGACGGGTTCGTAAAGATTTAGATAATCCTAATGCTTTAAGTTTATGGATCGTTGCTGATCAATTAATGAAAGGCGCTGCTTATAATTCAATTGATATTGGTCTTAAAATGATTGAAATGGGATTATTATAATATAATCTTTTTATCAATTATTATAAAACTTATTTAAAAAAGGAAAGGTCATTGCATCTTTCCTTTTTGTATTAATTAACTACTAACCAAATATTCCCCATTTTAATTCCCGAGTATATTTAACCATAAAATAACCACCATAACCGCAGCAATTAAATCTATCAAAAGCTTGCTAGATTCTTGGAATTACTGAATGTTATAAATGCTACTATTAATATGTACAAAAACGATCATATAAAAATGTACAAAATCAATGCAACATAATATAATAATTCAGTTTTTATTGGAGGTTATATTATGATTATGAATTTAACAGTTAGTTCGAGTATTGAGATTAATTGTTTGCTTGATTTACCAAAATTGAAAGTATTAGTAGAGGAGTTAAAATTGAAAATAAATAAATCACAAATTGCCCGAGAGCTTGGTGTAGATAGAAGATTGATTGATAAAT
>NZ_CALUXO010000020.1 GCF_944324745.1 uncultured Thomasclavelia sp.
TATACCTTGACAGATGTAGTTTCAAGACTACACTTTTTGAGCTTGAGTAAATATTAAAAACCAGGAAAAATATATTTCCATACAATTCCTGGTTAAATATTGTCATCTTAACTTAATGACATTGCAGTTGCCTGTTTCTTATTCTTCACCACCTTCAAATTGTGAACGATATAAAGAAGCGTAAAAACCATTTTTAGCCAATAACGAATCATGGTTACCAAATTCAACAATATCACCATTATTCATTACAATAATTGTATCGGCATCTCTAATAGTTGATAAACGATGCGCAATTACAAAGCTAGTTCTTCCTTCCATTAATTTTTCCATTCCCTTTTGAATCAACACTTCAGTTCTGGTATCGACAGATGATGTTGCTTCATCTAAGATCAAGATTTTTGGATCTTTCAAGAATGCTCTGGCAATAGTTAATAATTGCTTTTGCCCCTGAGAAATATTTGAAGATTCTTCATTAATAACAGTATCATATCCATTTTCTAATGTTTGAATGAAATGATCAGCATAAGCAACCTGACAAGCATATTTTATTTCTTCATCAGTAGCATCTAATTTTCCATAAACTAAGTTTTCTCTGATCGTTCCATTAAACAACCAAGTATCTTGTAAAACCATTCCAAATAATGATCGTAAATCATGACGACTAAAATCACGAATATCTTTACCATCAACCATGATCGATCCTTTATTTAATTCATAAAAACGCATCAACAATTTAACTATCGTTGTTTTTCCAGCTCCAGTTGGTCCTACGATAGCTACTGTTTGTCCGGCATGGACATGTAAACTAAAATCATGAATGATTGTCTGGTCTTTTAAATAACCAAAGTTAACATCGGCAAAAGTTACTGAACCATCAATATTAGCAACTTCTTCTTTAGTAACTTTAGGAGTTTCCGGTTCTAATTCTTCTTCATCTAAGAATTCAAAAACCCTTTCTGCAGCAGCTGCGGTACTTTGAAGCATATTCATTGTTTGCGCTAATTGACTGATTGGCTGATTAAATTGACGAACATATTGAATGAATGCTTGAATATCACCAATTGTAATCGTGTTATTTCCAGCTAACATTCCTCCAAGTAAACAAACAGCGACATAACCTACATTTCCAACAAAGCCTGTAATTGGTTGCATCAAACCTGAGAAAAATTGTGACTTCCAGGCACTTTCATATAAAACATCATTATATTCATTGAACTGTTTAACACTGGCTTCTTCACCATTAAAAGCTTTAACAACGTTATGACCACCATACATTTCTTCAATATGACCATTGACATCACCTAAAGCACTTTGTTGTCTAGCAAAATATTTTTGTGAATGCTTCATGACAAAAGCAATTAAAATAATTGAAACTGGTAAAACACAAACGGCAATCAATGTCATAATTGGCGAAATCGATAACATCATAATAAAGATTCCAACCACAGTTACTGATGAAGTAATTACCTGTGACATACTTTGGTTTAATGATTGAGCAATTGTATCGATATCATTAGTAACCCTACTTAAAATATCACCACTAGTGTGACGGTCAAAATAACTAAGTGGCATCTTATCCATCTTAATTGAAATTGACGTTCTTAAATCATAAGCAACTTTTTGAGACACTGTTGAAGTAATAAATCCTTGAATATAACTAAATAAAGCACTAATTAAATATAAAACAACTAAGATCAAAATAATTTGACCAATATATTCAAAATCAATACCACCAGTGCCACTGACTTTAGCCATGATACCTTCACTTAATTTATCAGTTGCTTTTGCTAGGATTTTAGGCCCAACAATTGAAAATACTGTTGAAGCAGCTGCAAAAATAATAACAATTACTAACTTAAAATAATATGGTCGTAAATAACGGAATAACTTATTTAACGTTCCTTTAAAATCTTTAGCTTTTTCATTATTATGGCGATTATGGCCACCAGGTCTGAACTTAGGACCATTTCTTCTACTTTCATTACTCATGTCCTAATTCCTCCTTTGATAATTGTGAATAAGCAATTTCTTGATATACTTTACATGTTTTCATCAACTCATCAT
The DNA here is from genome assembly GCF_944324745.1 of uncultured Thomasclavelia sp. Taxonomy (GTDB): domain Bacteria; phylum Bacillota_I; class Bacilli_A; order Erysipelotrichales; family Coprobacillaceae; genus Thomasclavelia. Next base: position 2,065 of record NZ_CALUXO010000020.1, read on the forward strand.
GAGTTCCTTTTCCAACAATTTTACCTTGATCTAAAACAATAATTTGTTGGGCATTCATGATTGAAGCAATTCTTTGTCCCACAATTAAAACCGTATTTTTCGTTTTAGCAATCATCTTATTTAACTCATGACGTAACTTGGCATCAGTTTTAAAATCCAAGGCTGAAAAACTATCATCAAAGATAAAGATTTCAGGATTTTTAGCTAAAGCTCGAGCAATAGCCAGACGTTGCTTTTGACCACCAGAGACGTTTGTACCACCTTGAGAAATCTCACTGTCCAACCGATCTTCTTTTTGATCAATAAACTCTTTAGCTTGAGCAACTTCAATTACTTTTTCAAGATCTTCATCACTGGCATCAGGTGCTCCATAAGTTAAATTTGATCTGATCGTACCAGAAAACAATAAGCCTTTTTGCGGTACTAAACCTATTTTTTCTCGTAAATCATGTTGTTTAACATCACGAATATCAACACCATCAATTTTAATACTTCCTTCGCTTACTTCATAAAACCGAGGAATTAAATTAATCAAAGTACTTTTACCAGACCCAGTTGAACCAATAAACGCTGTAGTTTCACCTGGTTTAGCTACGAAACTAACATTCTCTAATACAGCTTCATTAGCTCCTGGATATCTAAAGGTAACATTATTAAACTCAATTAATCCTTTTTTACTATCATCAAATTGTTTAGGTTCTTTTGGATCAACAATTTTAGGTTCCATTGAAAGAACTTCATAAACACGATCAGCAGCAACACTGGCACGTGGTAACATGATTGCAATTACGGCAATCATTAAAAATGACATGATGATTTGCATTGCATATTGCATAAAGGCCATCATTTGACCAATTGCGATATTACCTAAATCAATTTGTTTAGCTCCATAATAAACAATCAATAATGTAACAACATTAAAAATAAACATCATAATTGGCATCAACGAAACCATTGTCCGGTTAACAAATAAATTTACTCGCGTTAAATCACCATTAGCTTTTTCAAATCTTTCTTCACTGTGCTTTTCATTACCAAAAGCTCGAATAACTAACATTCCAGATAAATTTTCTCTCATTGTTAGATTTAAACGGTCAATTAAAGATTGAACAATCTTAAATTTAGGCATAACGATTGCAAAAGCTACTCCAATAACACCAAAAATAATAATTAAAACTAAACCAATGATCCATGTCATTGAAGGAGTATTACTAAAGGCCTTGATCAAAGCCCCAATTCCCATCATTGGCGCAAAACATACAATTCGTATAAACATCACGACAACCATCTGTACTTGCGTGATATCATTAGTAGTTCTAGTTATTAAAGAAGCGGTAGAAAATTTATTAAACTCTTCATTAGAAAAACTTTCAACTTTTTCAAAAACATCTCTTCTAAGTAACCGTGATACTCCAGCCCCAATACGACTAGCTAGAAAACCACAACCTACCGCACAAATAGTTCCAACTAATGCAATTGCCAGCATCTTAACACCAGATAATAAAATATAATTAGTTTGGACTTGATTAGTATCACAACCTAATTTTTCATATTCCGCTTTAACACCATTTCCAGCTGCAATTTTTAAAGTTGACTCACCCATAGTTTCCATTTGGGCATCAATATCGCTAAACATATTTTCTTTAGTTTCTTCATCCATCATTGCGATTAAATCATATGGTGTCATTCCTTGAGGTAATTGACCAAATTGTTGTTGATATTCTTCACTACTTGGATCCATACCATCAATTGATGTCACTAATAACATCGGCTTAACCATAATATCTTCTAAACGATCAAGTTCATCATCACTTAAATCTTGCAGCTGATAAACCCCATCTTCGATATTTGGAAATTGATCTAGAATATCTTGATCTAGATCATCAGCTGATACATAACTATAAGCATTTTTAAATTCACTTTGATCATCTTCATTAATTAACACTAATAAATGATCATACGTTTCCTGACTTAAAACATCACTTACAGCACTATCAAATCCTCCTGCCTGAATTCCGACAGAAACGATATCTGACATGTAATCGGGTAATGCTAATTCTGATTGTGATTGTAAAAAAAGTAAACCAACACAAAGTAGAATTGGAGCCCAAAACTTTTTAAAATAATGTTTTAACTTTAGCATTATTACTCTCCTTTACATCTTTTAATATTTTCTTTAACAGTTTCGATGACTTCATTTATTGCTGTCATCTGTTCCTTTGAAACACCACTGAACATTGCCATTGTTTTTTCAATGATAATTTCAGTAGCCGCATTATAAAAAGTTTCACCTTTTTCACTAATGCTGATAATATAATTTCTTTTATCGTGTTCGTCTTGAACCTTATTAATATAGCCTAATTTTTGAAGTCGCTGTAACCTGACTGATAATGTTGCTTTAGTTACATTTAACTTCTTAGCAAGGGTATTTTGATTAATGTTTTGATGATTTTTAATTGTTAATAATAATTTCGCCTGATCGGGAGAAATACCAATCTCTTCAGTCTTTTTAATCATCAGATAATGAATTGATTTTGTTAAACTTTTAAAATTATTGATCATCTTTTCGACATCATCAAAACTTACTTCACTCATACTAGCCTCCTTTATTTAAAATCGCTAACCAAATAGTTAGTGTACAAACCATTATAGTTAGTCGACTAACTATTGTCAACAAAAAAGATATCGAAAATTCGATATCTAACTACAAATCCGCTTAATTGCTAAGATGGCATTTGATACTATATGTCTATTTGCCAGGTTTATTTAAAATTGCATCCGAGATTTTAATTTTACCAACATCATCATGATTTAGTTGAATAATCTTACTAGAATTCATTTTTTGCATCTTAGCAACATTATTTAAATACTGTCTGGCCTAATTACTGATTGAACTCTTCTTAAAACAAAATAAGGAATAACTGCTTTCGTATTATCTCCATAGCTTTTAATTGATGAACTTCATTCATATTTATATCATTAGAATCTAAGATAATGATAAATACCGGAATCTTATTTAATAAACCACTATTATTTTATCTTTTTAAAACCGCTACACCACTAATTTCGCGTATCAAAACTTCAAACAAAATGGCACTAAATAGCTTGATTAATTTCATCGTCATCGATAATCACCAATAGATTAACTTCTTATAATTTTGATTTCATCGCTACTCTCCTTTATATAAAATCGCATATTTATCAAATTTTTTAGTATAGCAAAATTATATATATTTAACAAATTTTTACTCTTATAAACAAAAAGACTATGCATTTTGCATAATCTTTTAAAATTATTGTCCATTTGAATCCTTTTTCAACTTACAAACTTTACGATCATATGTCAATAAACCATTAATCTCATCTTCAATATCACTCAGTTGTGTATAAATAGCACCACATAACCCCTGATAAATCAATGGTTTGATCATCTGTTCAAACAGCAAGTGATAATTATTTTGATACTCATTAATATCTTCATAATTTTGATAACCATAAATTCGATTACTGCTGACATGATCTTTCACGCGATAAGTTAACCCGCCATATTCTGAAATGACAAAAGCCCTTTTATCTGCAATGATCTTGGGTTTATCAAAATAATGGTGTTCACTTCTAAAATCACCACATTTTTGATCAAACCAGCCACTGGCTGAATCGATTAAACGAGTTGGATCAACTTGTCTTAAATAATCAGTTAATTTGGCTGTTTCGAATTGACCCCAACCTTCATTAAATAATACCCAAGTTGAAATACAAGGAAAATGTGATAAATAATCAACCGTATTTTTGCATTCACGAATAAATTCCTGACGACTATTTTTATCAAATCTTGATAATAAATATTTATGTTTATCTGAAAAATTTTTCCGCATGCATTTAAATACCGTTGGTAGATAGGTGACTATTAATGGATGATAGCGAAAACCACTATTAACCATATCTTGCCAGACGATCATTCCTAAACGATCACAATGATAATACCATCTGGCTGCTTCGATTTTTATATGTTTTCGAATGGTGTTAAATCCTAATTCTTTCATCATTTTAATATCATATATTAACGCTTCATCACTTGGCGCCGTATATAAACCATCTGGCCAATAACCTTGATCTAACACTCCATTCATAAAAATTGGCTGATGATTTAAACAAATTCGAGGAATATTATTTTCATCGTTTTCAATTGTAAAACAGCGCATTGCAAAATAACTAGTAACTTCATCGTCCCTGGTAGTAATTTTAATATTATATAAATGGGGATTTTCAGGGCTCCAGGCAATTTTATTAGAAATTTTGATTGTCTGATTGATTACTTTTTTCGAGCTGGATACTTCAAGTTTATCTTGGCCATCAATTTCAATTATGATATTTTCATCAGTAGCCTGATTTAAAAAGATAGTTAGCAAAATTTGACTATGATCAAAATCTGGAACGATTTTTACATCCTTGATATACGTCAAAGGAACTTCTTCGATCCAGACCGTTTGCCAGATTCCACTTTGAGCGGTATAATACATTCCTCCTCTTTTTAACCGTTGTTTTCCTTTGGCATGATAACCATGCTCTGATTTATCTTGAACACAAACAGTAATATCATTGATGCCCTCTTGAACATATTTGGTAATATCAATTTCAAATGGTAAATAGCCACCGACATGGGTATAAATATTTTCCTGATTAATATAAATCTCAGCAATTTGATCAACGGCCCCAAAATGTAAAATTGTCTTTTTATTTTCTTTACGCTGCAATAAAATAAATTTTTGATACCATAAATATTCACCAGGTTTTAACTGAATATTAACTTTAGAAAGTGGCGCTTCTGGTGAAAAAGGAACCAGGATTTTTTCGTGAAAATATTGAGGAAAACATTTCGTTTCGGTTATCGAATATTGCCAAAAACCATTTAAATTCATAAAACTATCACGTTTTAAATATGGTCGTGGATATTCATCTAAAACATGTCGATAATCAACTTTTTCACCCCATTTAGTAGATAAAGGTATTAGAGGTTCTTGTTTGGAAAATATTTTTATGGTTTTAAGTGCATTTAATAAGTTCATAAATACCTCCTGATTGATTATTTTAATTATATTATACAATGCTTATGCTATATTTTGAAAGCTATTTATCCCAAGCTTTAAAAAAATAATTATAACTTAACTAAAAGTAATGGATAAATTAAAATATTTTGATATAATCTTAGTAACACGGGAGGTAGTTATGACAGAAAGTAGAATATGTATTGCATTAGATTTTCAAACTAAAGAAGAAGTAAAAGAATTCTTAGATAAATTTGGTGATGAAAAACTATATGTAAAAATTGGAATGGAACTATTTTATGGTGAAGGAATTGAAATGGTTAAAATGATCAAAGAAATGGGACACAATATTTTCTTAGATTTAAAATTACATGATATTCCTAATACTGTAAAAAGTGCAATGAAACAACTGGCAAAACTTGATGTTGATATGGTCAATGTTCATGCTTCAGGAAGTATTGCAATGATGAAAGCTGCAATCGAAGGATTAGAAGAAGGAAAAACTGGTGATAAAAGACCTTTATGTATTGCCGTAACTTGTTTGACTTCATTAGATCAAGCTGTTTTAGAAAATGAATTGCTTATCAATGAAAAATTAGAAAATGTCGTTTTAAAATGGGCAACAAATGCTAAAGAAGCTGGTTTAGATGGTGTTGTTTGTTCACCACTAGAATCTAAAATAATTCATGATAATTTAGGAACTGAATTTTTAACAGTAACACCAGGAATTAGATTAGCTGATGATAGCGTTAATGATCAAAAACGCGTTACTACTCCAGCGATGGCACGAGAATTGACTTCAAGCTATATCGTTGTTGGTAGAACAATTACTAGAGCTAAAGATCCATATGCAACTTACAAAAAAGTATATCAAGATTTTCAAGGGTAAAGGAGATAATGACAATGAAAAAATTAATTGCAAAAGATTTACTAGATATTAAAGCTGTATTTTTAAGACCAGATGAACCTTTTACTTGGGCTAGTGGCATCAAATCACCTATTTATTGTGATAACCGTTTAACTCTATCTTATCCTAAAGTTCGTAAAGATGTTGAAACTGGTTTAGCTAAATTAGTTCAAGAAAATTTTCCAGAAGCTGAAAGCTTAATGGGAACAGCAACAGCTGGAATTGCTCATGCAGCCCTAACTGCTGATATTTTAGATTTACCAATGGGTTATGTTCGTGGTGGTGCAAAAAGTCATGGACGTAATAACCGAATTGAAGGAATCGTAAAACCAGGAATGAAAGTAGTTGTAGTTGAAGATTTAATTTCTACCGGTGGCAGCTCACTTGAATGTGTTGAAGCCTTAAGAGAAGCTGGATGTGAAGTTATTGGAATGATTGCTATTTTTACATACGGTTTACCTAAAGCAACAACAAATTTTGAAGCAGCTAACTGTAAATTTGTAACATTAACTGACTATGATACTTTAATTGAAGTTGCTAAAGAACATAATTATATCAAAGAAGCTGATATGGAAAAACTTAAAGCTTGGAAACAAGATCCAAATGATGACAGCTGGATGACTAAATAATAATCTACAGGCACCAAACTGGTGCCTTTTTTCATCCCTGAATAAAAGTCCGAAATATTAGTTGTTAAAAAGTCATAAAACGATTATAATTAAGAAAATAATTACGGGGGTATTATATGCGAAATTTAAATCCTATCAAGAATCTAATCATCAAGATTGGTTCATCATCTTTATGTGATGATAATGGAAATATTGATCGAGAAAAAATCTTGAATCTAATCCAACAAATTGCATATATAAAAAGAAGGGGAATCAATATCACTTTAGTTAGTAGCGGGGCCATCAATGCTGGTGTCCATATTATGAATTTAAAAACGCGCCCTACTACCATTCCTCAAAAGCAGGCTTTAGCAGCTATTGGTCAAGCTTCACTAATGCAAATATATGAAGATATGTTTAGTTTGTTTAAATTAAAATGTGCGCAAATTTTATTAAATCATGATGATTTTGATGATCGTAAAAGATTATTAAATCTAAACAATGCCATTCAGGCCATCATCGATTATGATGTCGTACCCATCATTAATGAAAACGATACATTAGCCGTTGAAGAAATCAAAGTTGGTGACAACGACACTTTAGCATCGATGATCGTTCCTGCTGTTAATGGGGATTTAGTTATTATTGTCAGTGATATTGATGGATTATATGATGACAATCCCCATCTAAATAAAAATGCTAAATTAATCAGCAACGTCAATGGAATAACTCGTGAAATTGAAAATATGGCTAAAGATGCTTCTAGCAAAGTGGGAACTGGTGGGATGATTACTAAAATCAAAGCTGCTAAAATCTGCAATGAATTTGGTTGTGATCTGGCAATCGTTAATGGTAATCGCCCTAATGTCTTAATTGATTTATTAGATGGTCAGGAAGTTGGGACTTATTTTGACAGTTCTAAAGTTAGACACTTAAGCTCACGGCAACATTGGATCATGTATCGAAGTATGCCTAAAGGAAAAATAATCATTGATAACGGTGCTAAACAGGCTTTAGTTAATAAAAGAACTAGTTTGTTGCCAAAAGGGATCATTGATGTTACCGGTAATTTTTTAATGTCGCAAATAGTTGATATCGTTGACCAGCAAAATAATTTATTAGCTCGTGGAATGACGAATTATTCCAGCGATGAAATAAAATTAATTAAGGGATTAAATACTAGCGAAATAGAAAATGTTTTACATTATAAAGATTATGATGAAGTAGTTCATGCAAATAATTTAGTTTTAGTTAATGAGGTGAAAAAATGATAGAGGAACAATTAAAACTAGCTAAACAGGCTTGTCGTAAAATGCAGATTGTTGATCAAGATACTAAGATCAAAGCATTAAAAGCAATTAGTCAAAATCTATTAAATAATATTGATTATATTATTGGTGAAAATAGAAAAGATATTGCTAATGCTAAAAATAATGGTATCAGTGATGCTATGATCGATCGATTATTATTAAATGAACAAAGAGTTAAAAGCATTGCTGATGATGTATTAAAAGTGGCTAATTTACCTGATTGTATTGGTGAAGTCATCCGGGAAATCAAACGTCCTAATGGTTTAGTAATCAAACAAATTCGTATTCCAATTGGAGTTGTAGCCGTTGTTTATGAATCACGCCCTAATGTAACTGTTGATATTGCTTCAATTTGTATTAAAACTAATAATGTTTGTGTTTTAAAAGGTGGTAAAGAAGCTATTAATTCCAATCTAGCATTAGTCAAAGTAATTAATGAAGCTATAAAAAATATTTTACCTGAAAATGTTGTCAACTTAATTGAAAATAATGATCGCAGTATCGTAACTGAAGTTATCACTGCCAATGACTACGTTGATGTCATCATCCCACGCGGTGGTGCAGGTTTGATTCAACATGTCGTCAATAATGCTACGGTTCCAGTGATTGAAACTGGAGCTGGAATCTGTCATTTATATGTCGATAAAGATGCCAATTTGGATATGGCAGTAAAAATTGCTGTCAACGCTAAGATATCGCGTCCATCAGTTTGCAATGCTATTGAGACTATTTTAGTTCATCAAGATATTGCTAAAGACTTTTTAACACTATTAAAACCAGAATTTACAAATATCAAAATCTTTGGTGATCAAATTGCCTTACAATATTTAGGTGGTCAGCTAGCTACTGATGCTAACTATGCCAGTGAATATGATGATTATATTTGCAATATTAAAGTAGTTAAAAATATTGATGAAGCAATTGAACACATTTACAATTATTCTACGAAACATTCAGAATCAATTGTTACTGAAAATCAAGAAACAGCTAATTATTTCATTGATTCATTAGATTCTGCCTGTGTTTATCATAACGCCTCAACAAGATTTACTGATGGTGGTGAGTTTGGTTTTGGGGCTGAAGTTGGTATTAGTACTCAAAAGCTGCATGCTAGAGGACCAATTGGTCTAAAAGAGATGACTTCAACAAAATATGTTATCTATGGAAATGGTCAAATAAGATAAAGTCGATGCTCATCGGCTTTTTCTTTTTAAAAAAATTATCAAAACAAAAAAGGTATACCATAGCTGCAATATACTTATGATATACCTAATTTTATTTAGTTTATTAACCCATACGGTT
>NZ_CALUXO010000021.1 GCF_944324745.1 uncultured Thomasclavelia sp.
GCCGCACACTATCGTTGCAATGTCAATATTTTTCTTTTAAAAATGATAAAAATTTTATAAAAAAGAGAGGGCATATTTGCAATATAACCATCGATTGTCATTAAAATCTTAACTTAATGACATTGGAGTTTAGATATCTTTCCGGATATGCGGTTGATACTATTATGGATAATGAAGCTTGTAATATTTTTGAAGGCTATTATTTTGAAAACTATTATAACACTTCACTTTCAACTGAACAGCTAATCTCACAGACATTTATTGATACGGCTGATTCCATCATGTCACACCCAACTAGTTTTTGGGATTTTGCAATTATTGCTGTCATTGTAATTGCAGCTGTAATCATTATCTTCATTCTTTACAAATTATATAAGACTAGAAAGAAACGAGAACAAGAAAAAGAAGAATATGTAAAAGATATTCTAGATAAACCACTAGAAACCTTTGGTGAAGACACCAGTGATCTAGAAAAAAAATATGAAAACGAATAGGAGAGAAAATTATGGGAATTATTTCAAGATTTAAAGACATCATGTCTGCAAACATCAATGCATTATTAGATAAAGCGGAAAATCCCGCTAAAATGATCGATGAATATATGCGGAAAATAACTGAAGAATTAGCTGAAGTAAAAAAAGAAACAGCTGGAATCATGGCTGAAGAAAAAAGAGCTAAACGCTTATTAGAACAAAATGATGAACAGATTACTAAATATGATAACTTAGCTCGTAAAGCTTTAACCGCTGGTAATGAAGATGATGCACGAGTATTTTTAAAGAAAAAACAATCATATGTTGATAATGGAATTGATTTACAAAAATCCTATGATATCGCTCATGATAATGCAACTAAAATGCGACAAATGCATGATAAACTAACTAATGATGTCCAAACATTACAACAACGTCGTCAAGTTATTAAAGCTAAAGTTGCAGTTGCTAAAACACAAGATCGAATTAATAAAGTTACTAGTTCAATGGATGCCGCCAGCGGTTCTATGAAGGCTTTTGAACGCATGGAAGAAAAAGCTGATCGAATGTTAGATCAAGTTAATTCAATGGCTGAATTAAATGAAAAACCAGTTGATATTGCTGATGAATTAGAAGCTAAATATAGTAATAGTGATGTTGCTGTTGATGAAGAATTAGAAAAGTTAAAGAAAGAAATGGGATTATAAAAGAAGCACGGTGGTGCTTCTTTTAATATTGATAACGATTTAAACAGATTTTTTTAACGTCTTCAGGATTACGATTGTCAAAAGTATTTCCATCTTTACGATCTAATGTCTTAATTAAATCCATCTTTTCATCTGTCAATTTAAAATCAAAAATCTGAAGATTTTCTTTTATTCGCTGTGGATTATGACTTCGAGTTAAAGTTACAATTCCACGTTGGACTAACCAGCGTAAGATGATTTGTCCCACATTTTTATGATACTTTTGTGCTAAATCAACTAAGATAGGTTCTTGAAATAAATTAGCATCACCCTGACTAAATGGTGAATGAGCTTCATGAATAATCTGATATTGATCCATAAATTCTTTAGTATCACGATGTTGAAAATATGGGTTAGTTCTAATTTGATTAATGGTTGGTTTAACATCAACATGTATAATAAAATCCATTAAACGATCAGCATACATATTACTTACACCCAGAGCTCTTACTTTATGATCATGATAGGCTTCTTCCATAGCCTGCCACATTCCATAAATATCTCCCATAGGTTCATGAATTAACAATAAATCTATATAATCCAATTGCATTCTTTGTAAAGCTGCATCAATTGCGAATTTAGCTTTTTGATAAGTAGCATCTTGTACCCACAATTTAGTTGTTATAAATAACTGATCACGAGCTACTCCAGCTTCTTTGATCGCCTGACCTACTTCAATTTCATTCATATAAATTGCGGCAGTATCAATTAATCGATAACCAGCATTAATAGCATCAATTACACATTGTTTACATTCATCTTTGCTAATTTGATATACACCAAAACCTAAAATTGGCATTTTTACTCCATTATTTAATGTTACATATTCCATCTATTAACACCCCTTTTCTAATTAAAATTTTATCCAATCTGACTATTAACCGCAATTTTGTTTACTAATTATGACCATTAGTTTTTCTTATTAATAAAATTGTTTTACTTAACTTTAATACAAATATAAAAATTGTTCTTTTTCTTTACTTTTAAGCATAAAATTATTATACTTATTGAGCTAAATCAGATCAGATAACTAATTAAAAAATTAATTAATAAATCTTAATAATTACTTTAACATATTTTTAAGATTTGTTTGTTAAGATAGATGTATAAATGGAGGGGATAAAATGAATCCTATAGTTGCTATTGTTATTATGTCTGTTATTGAAATTATTGGTATTAGTATCTTTTTACATTACCGTCATAACGATTAAAAGATTAGCCAAGCTAATCTTTTAATTTTGTTTTCTTTTTTGTTGCCATGAGGCAATTGTAATATATAAATAGTTAGGTAAATATCTTCCTAATGTCATCGCTAATTTCATTTTAAGAGTTGGAATAATGACAACTTTTCTTTTTTTCATCTGCTTTAAAGCATAGCTGGCACAATAATCAGCTGAGATTCCTTTTAAAGCAAATTTAACCTTAGCTATCTGATTAAATTCAGTATCTACGGGTCCCGGGCAAAGACAACCAATATAAACGGGACTATGCTGTTCTTTTAATTCTTTAGCTATGCCTTGAGTTAAACTAGTTACATAAGCTTTAGTTGCATAATAAGTAGCCATATGCGGTCCTGCCGGCATTAACCCAGCACAAGATGCCACGTTTAAAATATAGCCCTGATGATTCTTTTCCATTTTTTCAAGCATCAACTTCGTCAGAATATGCAATGCTTTAACATTAACATTAATCATTTTCAATTCTTGATTTAAATCAATTTGATCATAATTACCACTAATACCAAATCCAGCGTTATTAATAAATATTTCAATTTCTAGGTCTTTAATCTGATTAAATAAATCATGACATTCTGTCTCATTATTTAAATCCGCTTTAATTACTAAACAATTAGTATCCAATTGCTTTGCAAGTGTTTCTAAACGATCAACTCTTCTAGCAATTAAAACTAAATTATAATGTTGTTTAGCTAATATTTTGGCAAACTCTTTTCCAATTCCGGAACTGGCCCCAGTTATAACAGCATATTTTTTCACACTATCCCTGCTTTCTTTTTAACTGCCTTTATTTTATACTACTTTTTTCTTTTCATAAACTGTTAACTGCTTGATTTATCAATTACTACCGTTACTATAAAATCAAGGAGAGTGATTTTATGGATAATATTTATACTATAGCTGCTAAAAAAGCCCAAGAAAAATAATTAGATCTAGTAATTGCTTCTTCAAGCGGTGCTAGTGCTTTAGCATTGATTGAAGCTTGTAAACAGATTAATTATCAAAATCGAATTATCGTTGTCAGACTAGCCAGTCAAAAAGGAATCAATAAAATGTCACTGTCGTCACTGCTGGTCATGCTTTAAGTGGTGCAGAACGAGGCTTAAGCGGCCGTTTTAACGGTGTCTATCCAGTTGAAATTATGGCCCACACTTTAAGGACTTTTGGTCAGGGCACTAAAGTCTGCTTTGAATGTGCTGTTATGGCTTTAGACAATGATGCTGTTATTTATAACCAGCCAGTTGTAGCAATCGGTGGTAGCAGTCGTGGTAGCGATACGCCCATGATTATTACTCCGTCATATTCAGCAACTATCTTAGATACAAAAATTCACGAAATATTAGTCAAACCTGATTTATACTAGAAAAAGTACCGTACTATTTAAACTACGGTATTACTTTTTAATTATAAAGTTTGTTCAGTTCGTCCAATAATATCATCTTGAGTGGCTTTAGATAAAACATTGAAGAAAGCTGAATATCCAGCCACCCTAACAATCAAATCTTTATGTTTTTCTGGATGCTTTTGGGCATCGATTAAGGTTTCGCGCGAAACGACATTATATTGAACATGATATCCTTCTAGACGATTGAAGAAAGTTTTAATTAATAATTCTAATTTTTGTTTATTTTCTTCACTAGATAACATTTGTGGTGTCACTTTTTGATTCAACAATACTCCACCTGTAATTTCATGTGTTGGTAATTTAGAAACTGATTTAAAGACTGCTGTTGGTCCTTTTTTATCAAGACTATGAGCTGGCGAACATCCTTCAGCTAAAGGACTATGGGCCTTACGTCCATCTGGAGTAGCCATAGTACCATAACCTTGTCCGACATTAGCAGAAATAGATGATGTTCCTGCATAACGAATTCCCCCAATTGGTCCTCTGCCATAACGAGTATTAGGATATTTCTTCATTTCATCAATATAGCTATCATAAGCTGTTACGACTAATTGATCTACATAATCATCATCATTACCATATTTAGGAGCTTCATTAATCAGCATTTTTTGAATCTCCTGACTTTCTGGACTAGTAAAATCATCCAATAATGCATCCCATAATTGTTGCTTAGTAATTTTCTTTTCTTCAAATACTAGTTTTTTAATTGCCGCTAAACTGTCCGCCATATTGGCAATTCCAACTTGTAACCCTGAAATATAATCATAGATTGCGCCACCTTCTTTTATTGTTTTACCACGACCAATACAATCTTGGGTCAATGTTGAACATAAAATATCTGGCACTTCTCTTTCTGAAGCTAGATCAATAGCATTTTCAACAATAACGCTCATTCGTGTTAATTCTCGAACTACTTGATCCCAGGCTGCCATCAATTCATCAAAAGAATTCATTTCGGTAAAATATCCACATTCTTTGACAAAACGTTTACCCGAAGTCATGTCAATGCCATTATTCATTGCAATCAATAAAATTCTTGGGAAATTCATATAACTCATTCCCGTACAACGATAACCCCATTTACCAGGAACTGCTGTTTCGACACAACCTATTGCTGAATAATCATAAGCATCTTCTTCTTTGACTCCTTTTTCAATAAAAGAAGGAATAATAACTTCATCATTATTAAAAGCTGGCATTCCCGTTCCTAGTTTCATTACTTCAATTGCTTCATCTAAAAAAGCTGGATCAATATTTCGATGATAACGAACTGTTAAATTTGGTTGTGGTAATCTAGTTTGAGCAACTGATTTTAATACTAAAAATGATAAACGATTGACAGCGTCCTTTTTATCAGTTGTTTGACCACCAATTGTAACATTTTGATACATCGGACTACCGGCACTAGAAAACGTATGTGATTGTGAGCGTACTTTATTGATCGTTAAAGTTTTGATCCACAAATTATCCAATAATTCAACAACTTTTTCTTCATCAATAATACCATTAGTAATATCCTTATTAAAATAAGGATACATATATTGATCAAAACGTCCATATGATAATGAATGTCCATTAGATTCAATTTGCAAGATTAATTGGATAAACCAGACAGCCTGAATGGCTTCATGAAAAGATTCAGCTGGATAATATGGTACTTTTTTACAGATACGACTTATTTCTAATAATTCTTGTTTTCTAGTTTCTCCAACATCATTAGCCAAGGTTAAAGCTAAATCACTAAAGCGCTTTGCAAAATTTTTAACAGCATTAATAACGATTAAAACAGCTCGATAAAAATGATACTTATCAATATTTTCAGCGACACATAAATCTAAACTTTCTTTTAATTTCAAAACTCTTTTTTCATAACCAACTAATCCCGTTTCTAGTAACTGCTTATAATCAACAGCTAAATGAGCATCTCCGGAATTCAATTTACCTTCCATTCCAAAAAAACCAGTTTCCATAAAAACACTTACTTCTTCAGGTAATAGCGCTTCCCCTGTTGCTCTTAAATTATTGTTTTCCCAAAATGGAGCTATTTTCCGTAAAGCCTCTTTAGTTTCTTCAGTGATATAAAAAACATCACCATCACGTTTTTCAAATAAATCTAATTCATCAATAACGAATTTCATCGTATATTCAGGAAAAATAGGAGCATCACGATTAGAAGCTGCTTGGTTCCCAACGATTAAAGTTTCATCTTCAATATAAATTGGCATTTTTTCTAAAATATTTTGCAACATTAAAGCTCGTTTAATTACAATTGGCTGATTTTGATATTTTTGATAAGCTTCAGTAGCTAAGATAGCTCTGGTAGCATCAATATATGGTTTTTTATCTAAAACTGCTTCTCTAAAATCATTCATACGTGGTGTTAAGTCACCAAAATGTTCAACGTTTTTCATTTGTTACCTCCATAATTTCATTTGAAACTTATTACAACTTATTAACTGCTTATATAATAGCATTAATTATTATTTAGTCAAGTAAATATTTCAAAAATAACTATTTTTTCTTTCATTTGAAATTATTTGTTTACTTTCATTCGTAATCATGTTAATATCATAGATAAGGAAGTGAAAATATGTGCCAGGGAATAATTTTTAATCTCCAAAAATTTAGTATTCATGATGGACCAGGAATTCGGACAACGATCTTTTTTAAGGGCTGTCCTTTAAGATGTCAATGGTGTTCTAATCCTGAATCGCAACTAGAAAAAGTTCAAATTTTATGTGATTACCAAAAATGTCTTCATTGCTTAAACTGTCTGAATAACTGTCCTAAGCAGGCAATTAGCTTAAGCAACGATCAAATTGTTATCGACGATCAAAAATGTGTTGGTTGTTTAAAAT
This sequence comes from uncultured Thomasclavelia sp., assembly GCF_944324745.1. Classification (GTDB taxonomy): domain Bacteria; phylum Bacillota_I; class Bacilli_A; order Erysipelotrichales; family Coprobacillaceae; genus Thomasclavelia. The sequence continues at coordinate 6,718 of NZ_CALUXO010000021.1, forward strand.
GTGTTGCTAGCTGTAATAGTGAAGCCTTAAGCTATGAAGGTAGAGTAAGTGAAATCGACACCATCGTTGAAGAATGTTTACAAGACATAGATTTTTATTTAGAATCTAATGGTGGTATTACTATTTCTGGTGGTGAAGCGATGATGCAGCCCCAGTTTTTAAAACAACTAGTCTTAACTTTAAAAAAGCATCAGTTGCATGTAGCAATTGAGACTACCGGTTATGCAAACCCAAAAATCTTTAGCGAATTAGCACCGTTATTTGATTTACTTTTATTTGATGTTAAACATGTAGATGATCATAAACACCGATGTAAAACCGGGGTTTCCAATGAACAAATCAAAGCCAATTTAAAATGGGCTGTTGAAAATAATCTTAATGTGCTACCAAGAATTCCCGTTATTCCTGATTTCAATGAAACACTTGATGACGCTAAAGAGATAGCTACATATCTACAATCAATTAATTTAAATAAATGCCAATTATTACCTTTTCATCAATTTGGTGAAAAAAAATATCAATTGTTGAACCGTCAATATGACTACCAGCAAATACCAGCTTTACATCCTGAAGATCTCAAGGAATATCAGCAAATATTTATTGACCAAGGAATTGATTGCTTCTTTTAAAAACCCAAAAGAAACATATGTCGATTGATAAATTCAGCACCGATGAATAGTGAAACAAGCCAAAAACAAGATTGATATACATGACATTATCATCTTTTTGATAAATCAATCATAATTGGACATACCCTTAGCCTTCTTTCTATTGAAAATGAACACTTAAATTGTAAAGCTTTGTCCTTTTTTTAAGTAAAAAGAAAGGATCTTATCGATCCTCCATTTAAATTATAAAGCCAGTTATTCTAAGCCTGGCTTTTTTTATGATGCTTTTTATGATCTTCTAGCCATTGTTTTTGAAGCTTTTCTAGGATTGTTTTTAATTGTCCTTGTTCATCTTCAGATAAAGTTGATAAAATACTTGCCTCATCTTTACCATGTTCTTGCATCTTTTCACTTTTGTGTTCAGCTACCTGTCCACAGATTGAAAGTAACTTAACTAATTCATTTTTACTTACTGATTTCATCTATTTCACCATCCTAAAAAAAAAGAGTTGTGCTGTCACGATTGGACTTACGTGATAACACAACTCATCTTAACTATTTAAATTATAACTAGCTATAAGCTGATTCGTCAAGAATAATTATTTAATTAATTACCTTGTTCCAATAAATATTCTTTATCAATCGCTTTAATAAATGGCAAATAAATGAAGACTCCTAAAATAATCAATAAGATCTGTAAAATTGATCCTTGCCATCCACTAGCTAAAAAGCCAGAAATAATAGGTGGTGTCGTCCATGGTAAAATAACCCCATTGGTTATAGGTACTAAACCTATTAACATTACAACATAACTAATAATAATATTAATTAGTGGTGTCAATATAAATGGAATTGCCAATGTCGGATTTAAAACAATTGGTAAACCAAAAATAACTGGTTCGTTAATTCCAAAAATACCTGGCAAGATTGCTAATTTACCTAATTGTTTAATTCGTTTTGACTTACAGAAGAAAAACATTGCAATCAACAAAGATAAAGTCGATCCACCACCGCCAAAAGTCGCAAATAAATCTTGGAACTGTTGATTGATAATATGTGTTGGTGCTTGACCAGCAGCTACAGCTACTTGGTTTTCACTAGATAATACTAATAAAATAGGATTGAAGACCGCACCGGTAACATTAGTACCATGAATACCAAATAACCATAATACGTGAGCGATAAGATACACTAATAACATAGCCCCTAGTGAATCACCAATATTTTGTAATGGTGTTTGTAAGATCGTATAAACAAAAGTAAATGGATCATTCCATGGTGTTAAAACAAATAGAATTCTAATCACCAAAAAGAAAATTACTACTAGCGCAATTGGAATCAAATCCGAAAATGATTGACTGACTGTTGGTGGTACCCCATCTGGCATTTTAATTGTCCAACCTTTATCGCTAATGTATTTATATAATAAAATAGAAATAAAAGCACAGATAATTCCAATGAAAATACCACGGGCTCCAACCCAATCAAGCGGAATACTAGAAACAGAAAATGGTACACTTCCTTCAGGCAATAAAGCAACAATACTGTCATCTGGTGTAAAAGATGTGGTAAATGGCATTAATACAAACCAGGTAACGATTGCTGTGATTCCCCCAGAAGCTGGATTAATTCCTTCTTGTTTAGCAAAATTCATTCCAATTCCATAAACAATAAAAACTGCCATGATTGAAACCGTTACTGTTGATGGAATCGAAAGCAATGTAGCAAGTGACTGACCGTTAAGTGTAGTATTCGCTAACCAATCAGTCCAAGCTGTAATTGGAAAATTAGTAATCAAAGTAAAAAATGATCCAACAATTAATAATGGCATAGCTAGAGTCATTCCATCACGTAATGCAACGAGATATTTGTTTTGTCCTATCACACTAGCTATCGGCATTAATTTGTCTTCAAATTTGTCCATTAAGCTCATGACATAAACCCCCTTTTTATTATCCACCAAAGATAAATCAATCGTTATTGTAGATATTCAATTTTTGTTGCCCCGATAAAATCATGTAAAGCACGTCCTTTAAAAACCACCAGTAAACAAGAAATAAAAGTAATTAGATATCCAAAAATCATCACAGGATCAGAAGTAAAAATATCAGTCGTTAAGATTAAATCTAAAAACTGTCTTAATGTAGTCGTTAGAGAAAAGACAACTCCCTCAAAAATCGTGATTCCAATAATTTGTCTTAAAAAAAGATTTTTAAAAGAGATTTCCTGAGTATCGTTTTGAATAATTTTCATCTTCAGTATTCGTTTCCCAAGTGTTTGCCCAGGCCATAATCTCAAAGGAATAATAAAAAAATAAAATATTCCAAATATAACCCCGAAAATTCCAGATAGCAATGCTACTATAATATTATTTTCGCCAATTACTAATAAATTTGTTTGCATTTGTGTTTGATTAAAGACACAACCATAAATTAGAACAATTGGTAAATTAATCATCAAACCCCCGATATACCAATCAATTCCATAAGCAATAAAGCGTCTTATGATTATCTTTATTTGACTCATCAACAAAAATCACCCCTTTTATCCTTGGCATGTAAAATATCTTAATACTAAAAAAGTTATCTGTCAATAATATTTTATCATATCAATCATTTTTTATTACAGATATAAAAAAATAGTATCACATTGATACTATTTCTTACTCTTAATTAATACCATCTGACCATTGGCAAATCATTATTGATTCCTTTAGTAAATAATATTTGATGTAAGTCAATAATTCCATTATGGAAAGTTGCAGCACAAGCAGCTAAATACAAATCCCACATTCTTACAAACTTTTCATCAAACATTTCGCGAACTTCATCGATATGTTCATGATAATTATTTAGCCAGCAAAGCAAGGTCTTATTATAATGCAAGCGCAGATTTTCAACATCAATAGTATGGAAATTATCTTCAGCCGCACATGATAACATCTCACGTAAACTAGGAATTACCCCTCCTGGAAAAATATATTTTTTAATCCAAGGATCTCCAGAATATTCCTTTAAACCACTAATATAATGCAACAAGAAGACACCACCAGGTTTTAATACTTCATTGACACAATCAATAAACAATTGATAATTTTCACGTCCAACATGTTCAACCATACCAACACTGACAACTCGATCAAATGTTTGTTTTGTTTTTGGTAAATCCCGGTAATCCATTAATTCAACATCCAATAGATCTTGTAAATTTTCTTGTTCAATTCGTCTTTTAAATTCTCGATATTGTTCCTCGCTTAATGTAATTCCCAATCCATGAATTTTATATTTTTTTGCAGCTTCAATTAATAAAAATCCCCAGCCACAACCAATATCAAGTAAACTCATTCCTTCTTTTAGATATAATTTTTCTAGAATATAATCTACTTTATTAACTTGCGCCTGATATAAACTATCATCAGGATTTTTAAAATAACCGCATGAATAACTCATAGTTTCATCAAGCCATAATTTATAAAAATCATTACCGATATCATAATGACTTTGAACCTCTTTCTTTTGGTTCTTTTTTCCAGTTGAAGGATGAATTAATTTTTTTAAAGCCGATTCATCTTTAGAAAATTTACCCATCTGCCCTAAAAAATGATCCAAAGCATAATATAAATCACCTTCAACTTCAATATCTCCATTCATATAAGCTTCACCTAAAGCCAAAGAAGTACTCGTCATCAATGAAGACAATGGAATGTTCTTCTTAATTCGAACGGTAAATTCTGGATTTCCTTCTCCGATAAGATATTCTTTATCTTCAAATTTCACACAAAATGGATGTTCATCAAACTTCTTCAAAAAAGATATCATAACATTTTCTTCTAACATTTTTTGCACCTCTTTCTACTTATTTTATAAATAATTAATCACTATCATATTATTATCATTTTTTAAATAAATACCTGTTTTTTATTTATCACCTCTTATCACCATAATAACATATTATCAATAACATGTTATTGATATATTGTAATTAAAAGCTTGCCAAAAGGCAAGCCTTAAATTATATTAAATTGTTACAAACTTTTTCCAATAATTCCTTAAATACAATAACTTCTTCCTCAGACATATTTTGCAACATTTGTCGTTCAAAATTAGCCATATTATACTTAGCTTCATTACAGCATTGAATACCAAATTGATTAATTCTTACGCGTTTAATCCGTTTATCATTAGGATCGGTAAATCCTTCTAACATCTTCTTTTTTTCTAAACGTAATACTAAACCAGCAACATTCGGCTGCGAGACTTGTAAGAGCTGTTCTAATTTTTTTAATGATAATTCATTATTTGGTGCTTCAGTCAACAGCATCAAAGCACTTAATTGTGATAAAGTCAAATTATGTTTTCGCAAAGCATTATCAATATTTCGAGAAAGTGCTAAATGTATCTGGCGAATCATCATGCCACATGGACTTTCGGGCCACATACAAATCATCTCCTTTGTCTCAAGTATAACATTGCTATTTTTTTAGTACAATAAGCTGGAATTAAATTATTTATTAAATATTTAAAATGATGATTATTTTAAAAAAAGTTTAAGATTTATTAAAATCCTAAACTTTAACGACATTAATATTCTTCTCTTGTAAATATGTTTCAAATTTTGAACTAATATCTCCATCAGTAATTACGGTACTAACCTGGCTAAGAGATACCAAATTGATTAATCCTTGTTGTCCAAACTTACGAGAATCAGTTAAAATAATTACCTGATTAGCTTGTTTGACCATATCCCGTACTGTTTCTCCACGCATATAATCACTACCTGTAAAACCAGTTTTTTCATTAAAACCATCTACTCCTATAAATAGCTTATCAACATAAAAAGTTTCTAAACAAGCTTTGGTCATTGGTCCAACATTTACTTGAGATTCCATTTGATATTCACCACCAAGTAAAATGATCTTTACACCACCATTTTTACGGACAAAATCAGCAATAAATGTTGAATTGGTAATAATGGTCACATTCTTTTTTTGTTTAGCAATTTCTAAGGCTAATAAAGCACAACAAGAACCAGATTCTATCATAATTGTTTCATTGTCTTCTACCATTTGGCATGCCCAAAGAGCAATCTTTTGCTTACTGTCATAACGATAAGCTAATCGATTATTAATATCATCATTTTCGTTTAACTTGGCATAGCCATGTTCACGAATTAAAATTCCAGTACTTTCTAATTGATCTAAATCTTTTCTAATGGTTACCTGTGAAACTCCTAATAACTGGGATAGTTTACTAACTTCCACTTTTTTATCTTTCGTTAGTAAGTCTAATATTTTTGTATGTCTTTCATTCATAGCTATCACTCTTTCCATCAAAAGAATATCATAATCCTTTATTAAAAGCAATTTTATGTCATTAAAAAAAGTTGCCAATACTATTAGCAACTTTTTTCGAAACATTTCACAATAAATCATAAATATTATTAAATTTGTCTTGCAGCTACAAATCCTTCATGGATTGCATCATAAATTTGCCGAACTTTAGTACAGTCTCCTACTCTAAATACCTCAACATCTAAATTATCTTCAATTTGATCAGCTAAACTATTTTGTGGTAAAAAGCCAGCTGCAATAACAACATCATCAACTACTATTTCAGTCTCATTGCCCCAACGATCAGTCAAAATCGCTTTATCATCTTCTAGAGCAATTAATCTTTTTCCAGTCATAACTTTAATATCTGTTTGTTGAATTGCCATCATATACGCCTGATTTGATGATGACATATTAGCTAAAAATTGATCAGCCATTTCCACAACAGTGACTTCTTTACCAGCTTGATTTAATTCCAAAGCCGTTTCCGCACCAGTAATACCGCCACCGATTACAGCTACTTTATTGCCAGTTACTTTTACACTACCATTTAAATAATCATTAGCATAAATTACTTGATCGGGTTTATTACCGCTAATTTTTAATTTTCTAGTCTTACCACCAACAGCAACTATCACTGCATCGTAATTTCCACTAGCGATTTTATCAAAATCTGCCTGTTCTTTAATCACTTTAATATGGGGGTTATTTTCAATATGATTTTGATAATATCTAATTAATCTTCGGATATTAGCTTTATTATCAGGTACAGCTGCTTCAATCATCATACCACCAATATCTCGCTTTTCATAAATAGTAACTTCATGTCCTCGCTTTGCCAGTGTTAAAGCTGCTTCACATCCAGCAGGTCCAGCTCCAATAATCGCAACATTTTTCTTAGTCTCGGCTGGAGTAATTTTAGGACATTCATATTTATATAACGTCGGATTCACTGTACAATGAATTGGAGTATGGGATAATAATCCCCGATCTAAACACCCAATCAAACAATTAATACATGGTTTAATATCTTCGCTGCGTCCTTCCTTAGCTTTTTTAGCCCAGGCTGGATCAGCTAATTGACTACGACCTAAAGCTACAAAATCACCACAACCTTCAGCAATTAAACTTTCAGCTTCTTCTGGAGTAAAAATATTATGTCCAATAAATACAGGTATATTAACAGCATCCTTTATCATTTTTGTTTGTTTAGCATTAAATGCATTAGGCAATAAAAATTCCCTTGCTGCTGTCGCATGAGTTCCACCCATTATATTTAAATGTGATACTCCTTCTTTTTCTAAAGCTTTAGCGACTTCAATCGTTTCTTCAATTCTAATTCCTTCAGGCTCCCAGTCTTCACTACTTAATTTAACACCGATTGGAAAATCTGGACCACATTTTTTCTTCATATCACGCACAATTTCTATTAAAAGACGCATCCGATTATGTAAAGAACCTCCATACATATCATTACGCTTATTATCATGAGGTGATAAAAAGTTAGTCGGAATACAACCAGCTGCACCATGAAGCTCAACAATTTCAAAACCAGCTTTTTTACAGCGTAAAGCTGCATCACCAAATTTACTTACAAGATCATGGATTTCATCAATCGTCAATTCCCGTGGTAATTTAGCTCCCGCCTCATACCAGGGTTCAAAAGTGATGTTACTGGCACCAATTACATCTTCGCTACCAACAAATCCTGCATCACGACCTGGATGAGCCAATTGCATTCCTGGTATCGCCCCATGCTGTTTTACTGCCTCAGCCAACAATGTTAATCCCGCTATAAATTCATCTGAGTCGGCTCTTAATCCACATGATGTCATTGGTACTGGAACCGCATTATCCATAAAAATAAGACCAGCACCACCTTCAGCAGCTTCGGCATATGCTTTAATCTGACGATCAGTTACAGTACCATCAGGATTCCCTAAATATGTTCCCATTGAATTACGGACAATTCGGTTTTTAATTATAACATTTCCAATTTTACCTTTTTGAAATAAATTAGGATAATATTTATTTCTCATAGTTTATTCCCCTTTCTACTTTTTTCATTTATAATATTAGTACTGAGTATTTTTACAAACAAGCAACAGTAATTTCTAAATAGTTGCATATGCAACTATTTACACCAATTTATCGCTTAAGGAGTCACTATGAAACAAGATTTAAGAATAACTAAGACCAAAACAAATATTGAAAACAAATTTATAGAACTACTAAAAAACAATTCATTTGATGATATTACTATTAAATTACTTATTAGCGAATGTAAAATTAATCGCTCTACTTTTTATCGTAACTATGAAGATAAGTATGATTTACTTTATAAAATAATCGAAAAACAACTTGGCCAATTTGAAAAAATAATTAATCCTCACTTTATTATTAACAACAGTCATAAATCAATTGACTTTAAACCATATTTTTTACCATTATTAGACTATTTTGAAAAAAACAAAAATGAATTATTAATTTTAAATCACAATAAATTACCAATCAATATTTTCCACGAAATGTTTATTATTTATAGTAATTATCTAATTCATGAAATAGTTAGTTATTATCATATTACTAATAATCAAAAAATTAAACTTATAACCTATTATTGTCAAATAATCACTTCCAATATCCTAACTGCAATTAAGTGGTGGCATTTGGAAAGTCCAGAAACTAGTAAAAAAGAAATTTTATCAATGATTACTATTACCATTGTCAATGGTATTTATCCAACTCTTCAAACACTTTATTAAACTACAAAAAAATTATCATATTTGAATGATTAATTTCTTAATGCTATAATAGACGCGAATAGGAGATGAAATATTAATGACAAAAGTAGATATTATATCTGGTTTTTTAGGGGCTGGGAAAACAACCTTTATCAAAAAATTAATCAATGAAGTATATCAAGGACAACAAATTGTTTTAATTGAAAATGAATTTGGTGAAATTGGTATTGACGGAACTTTTATGAACAATGCCGGGATTGAAGTTACTGAAATCAACTCTGGATGTATTTGTTGCAGCCTAGTTGGTGATTTTGAAGCTTCATTAAAAGAAGTTTTAGATACTTATCATCCTGATCGAATTATTATCGAACCTTCAGGTGTTGGTAAATTATCCGACGTAATCAAAGCGGTTGGTGATGTTCATAGTGATGAATTAGAACTTGATAACTATATTGCTGTTATTGATGCTAAAAAATGTCGTTTATATACGAAAAACTTTGGTGAATTCTTCAATAATCAAATCGAATATGCATCATTAATTATCTTAAGCCGTAGCCAAGATATTACTGAAATGCAATTAGATGAATGTATTAAAATCATTAAAGAACATAACGATAAAGCTAATATTATTACAACGCCATGGGATAAATTAACTAAAGACACTTTACTTCATGCTTTCAGTAATAGTGATAATTTACGTGATGAACTATTAGCTGAACTTGATATTTGTCCTGAATGTGGTCATCACCATCATCATGACCACGAACATCATCATCACGATCATGAACATGAATGTTCTTGTGAACATCATCATCACGACCATGAACATGATCACGATCACGAATGTACTTGTGGCCATCATCATGATCATCACCATCATCATGCTGATGAAGTATTTACTAGCTGGGGAAAACAGACACCTAAAAAATATTCTAAAGAACAGCTAGAAGCAATCTTAAAAGACCTTAGTGAAAGTAAAGAATATGGAAATATTTTAAGAGCTAAAGGTTATGTTGATAGTGATAATGACAAGTGGTGGTATTTTGATTTAGTTCCTGGAGAATATGAAATTAGAACTGGTGATGCCGATTTTACTGGTAGAATTTGTGTTATTGGTGAAAAACTAGACGAAGCAAAATTAGAAACATTATTTGAAGGAGAAGCCTAATGAGCACTCGAGTTTATATTTTTGCGGGATTTTTAGATAGTGGAAAAACCACATTTATTAATGACACTTTAAGTAATCCTGATTTTTATCTAGGTGAAGATACTTTACTGGTCAGTTTTGAAGAAGGTGAAGTCCCATATGACATGCAAGTTTTAAAACGAGCAGCAACAACTTTAGTTACATTAGATCATGAAAATTATACTGCTAAAGATTTAGATGATTTAGTAACTAAGTACCAACCAACTCAAATTTTAGTTGAAGCTAATGGGATGATGGATTTAAATGCTTTTGTTAAGGAAATCGTTCCTGAAAGCTGGAATGTTGTGCAGGTTTTGACTACTTTTGATACAACAACTTTTTCAATGTATGTAAATAACATGCGTTCTTTAGTTTATGGCCAAGTGGTATTTAGTGATTTAGTCATCTTTAATCGCTATGATCGTAATGTCAAAAAATCAAGTTTACGCAATAATATCAAAGCAATTAATTCTAATGCTCAGATTATCTATGAATTACCTGATGGTACTATTGATACATTAAATACTGATGAAGAAATGCCTTTTGATATTTCTAAAGATCGAATTGAAGTTCTTGATCATGATTTTGGTATTTTCTGTATGGATATTATGGATCATCCTAAAAAATATGAAGGAAAGACGATTAAGATCAAAGGAAAATTCATTGGACTTGATCGGGTTTTAGATAATGGCTTTGTCTTAGGTAGACAAGCAATGGTGTGCTGCGAACAGGATACATCATTAATAGGACTTATTTGTATTAGTCCATTAGCGAAAAAACTGATTCCTGATGAATGGGTCAGTGTCGAAGGAAAAATTCAGGTTGAATATGATCCTGAATATCAAATGGACGTTCCTGTTTTACCAGTTGATAATCTTGAAGTAGTAAAACCGCTGGAAAATCCTTATGTAACTTTTGATTAAACAAAAAAGGCTTTGGAAAAATCCCAAAGTCTTTTATTTACTGTGAAGCGATATTTCGTTTACTAAAACATTATGTCTTTGATTATGATTATCAATAAAATCAACAGTACCATCTTCATTCAATTTCAAAAAGGTTACTAAACCATAATCTTGAAAATTAACTTTTTTGTCTTTTAAATAGGCAATATCATTAGCATAATCCAATATCTTATCATAACATCCCTGCTGATAAAGATTATAATAGATCTTAAAATAAGTTAACATCGTAATCATTAGCGGATAAATCGAATAATCCTGTCCAGTTTTCATCTTCATTGAGGCAAAACTGCCACCAATAGAATTAACATTCAGGCCAATTCCAACTACAATTCCTTTTAAATCTGGCTGAAAAACAGCTTCAACTAAAATCCCACAGATTTTCAAATCATCTACATAGACATCATTAGGCCATTTTATCTTTGCTTTAATATCAAAACGTTCTAATAAACCTACAACACTGCAGGCAGCGATTTGGGTCATTTTTTGCAAATCTTGAGGATTTTTAAAATCTTTAACTAAAATACTCATTAATAAATCCTTACCGGCCTCACTTTGCCAAACATGACCATTTCTTCCTTTACCATTAGTTTGATAATTGCAACGAACCACACTTAAGTTGGTTAATTTATCCATATTTCTTTTAACATATTCATTTGTAGAATCAATTGTATCTAATTGAATATAACTCATAATACCACCCCATTGCTACTTTTTATTATAATACAACCAAGGTGATTAAACAAATAATTCACAAAAAATAACTAATAATTTTTTATTTTATCCATCAAGATTTTCTCCATTAGAAGCAATTACTTTTTGATACCAATAAAACGACTTTTTCGGATATCTTTTAAAGCTACCTTGTAACTTGTCATCAATATCGACATAGATATAACCATATCTTTCTTTCATCTCGCCAGAGCTGGCACTAACTAAATCAATGCAGCCCCATGATGTATAAATCAACACTGTCAATTAAAATATCGTCTTTCATTGCTTGAATATGGTCTTTTAAATATTTAATTCGATAATCATCTGCAAACTTGACCATCTACTAATTTATCGGTTGCTCCTAAGCCATTTTCAACAATAAACAATGGTTTTTGATAACAATCATATAAATAATTTAAAGTAATTCAGTGTCCTAGAGAATCAATTTGCCATCCCCACTTGCTTGATGATAAATAAGGATTTTCAATTGAGGCAAAGATATTTCTTTTAGCACCGCCATTAGCATTTTCATCACTTGAAGCTACCATGCTGCTATAATAAGAAAAAGACACAAAATCTACAGTTCCATCTTTTAAAATTTGTTTACCATCTTGCACAAATTCAATTTTAACACCTAAATGTTCCAATTCCTTTAAAGCATAAGATGGATAACAGCCTCTAACTTGGATATCTGTAAAATAATAATTTTCGCGATCCTTAGTAATTGCTTCCATCACATCTTCTAGGCGACATGAATATGGATAAGCATTTCCAGTGGCTAACATACAGCTAACAAAATTATCAGGATCGATATCATGCGCCATCTTTACTGCTAAAGCACTAACCAGTAGTTCATGATGAGTAGCCTGATAACAGATTTGATTACGAGCTTCTCCTTCATGAATTGTAATTCCGGCGGCCATATATGGCATATGTAAGATCATATTAATTTCATTATCACCCAATATTTAACTTTACCTTTGAAACGAGTAAATAATACTCGACGTAAATTTAAATAAAATACCCAATTGGAATTGAACTTCTTATTAAACCAAGAAATTCCATTTCCTTTTGGGTATTTTAATCTTTAATAACCATTCGTTTTCTTTGATAAATATAACTGGCGACAGCAGCTAGAATAATAATCATATATCCAACAACACTGAAAACATCTGGAATTTGATTCAAGAAAACAAAACCTAAGATAGCTGCAAATAAAATTTGACTATAATCATAAATAGAAATATCGCGTCCTGGAGCTTGATTATACGCCGCCGTAATTGAAAATTGACCACCTGCTGCCATGAATCCAGCCAAGATTAATATTAGTGTCTGTTGTAAGGTCATTGGCTGATAATTGAAAATCAAATATGGAACTACAACTAGACAAGAAAAACATGAAAAGAAAAAGACGATCTTTGGTCCTGACACTCCTTGTTTTCCTAATTGTCTAACACAAGTATAAGCTACTCCAGCGCCTAAAGCTCCTAAAACACCAATCAATGAATTAACATTATTAATAAAATTAACAGATGGTTTAATAACAAATAAAGTCCCAATAAAAGCAATAATTATGGATATTTTCTGCATCGAATTGGCCTTTTCTTTTAAAAAGATAGCTGAACAGATAATTACAAAAAACGGTGATAATTTATTTAACATCGAAGCATCACTTACCAGTAAATGATCGACAGCATAAAAATTGCACAATATGCCCACTGTTCCAAAAAACGAGCGTAATAATAACATTGGTAAATCTTTTTGCTGATATTTAAATCCCTGTTTGTTTTTAATTAAAATTCCAAAAGCAAAGATGGCCGCAATTAAGTTTCTAAAAAAACTCTTTTGAATTGATGGTAAATCACCAGCCATCCTAACAAAAACATTCATAGCTGCAAAAAAGAATGCCGCTAAAATAATATATATCATTCCCTTTTTAGTATTATTCATAAATTCCTCCAATAGTTGCCATTATAATGAAATGCCATAATGAGTCAAACAATATGCTTGTTTCATTATTATAACTTAAAGCTATTTTTCACTATAAAAATTTCTATCAAATTCTATCATTTACGCAATATTATTAATATTAAATAGACATAAAAAAGTAGAAATAGAATTTTCTACTTCTACTAATTTATTGATAAGCTTTATTTAAAGCTGAAACAAAATCATCAATTAATAACTGACTATCTTCTAACCCTAAATAAACTCGCAACTGACCAACAGCTAGCCCGCGCTGTTTTAATTCTTCAAGATTATTTCCTTTATATACTGGCATAATCAAACTTTCAAAACCACCCCAACTATAAGCCAGGGTAAAGTGCTTTAATGAATCAACAAATTTTTCAATTATCACTGGTGTCGCCTCTTTTAAAACAACGCCAAATAAACTACCATATCCATTTAAATAACGACTTGCCAAATCTCGATCATTAATATATGGATGATATAATTTTTCAATTTTAGGATGTGTTTTTAACATATCTAACATCTTAATAATTGTTTCATTTTGTGATTTTAAACGTACTGGTAAAGTTCTTAATCCTCTAATTGCCAGCCAGGCATTAATTGGAGTCATAGTTGCACCTAGTAAAATCGTTGCAAAATCATCAATTTTTTGCATTAAACTTTCATTAGTAATCACCACACCGCCAACAATATCACTATGACCACCAATATATTTAGAGCAAGAATGGATTACAACATCAATACCATGATTTAACGGATTTTGCAATAATGGCGTTGCCCAAGTATTATCGATTACTGTATAGATTTCTTTTTCTTTAGCAACTCTGGCAATCAACTCTAAATCCAGCATTGCAAACTTTTGTGATGAAGGACTCTCAAAATAAATCATTTTAGTATTTTCTTGAATATAATCAAAGATTTCTTTTGTTTCATTGACATCAATTTTTGTTGATTCCACTCCAAATTTAGATAATTGCTGAATCAACTTAACACTAGAACCATATACAGTGTTAACAATAATAATATGGTCGTTTTGTTTAATTAAACTTAAAACAGTTCCCGAAATTGCTCCCATTCCTGAAGCAAATGCTCGAGCTTGTTGACCACCTTCCAATCTAGCCAGTTTATCTTCTAAAATTTTAATTGTTGGATTATCGCCACGTGTATAAGTGTATGCAAACTCGCTATTAGCATTAACATCTACATAATGTTGAAAATTTTTAAACTTAAAATTAGAAGTCTGTACTATTTCTGGTGCTATTGGATAATATTCAAAACTATTATCATCAATTTCTAAACAAATATTCTCATTTTCTTTCATTGCCATGATCCTTTCATATCTATTACCATTATTTTAACAAATAATTACTATTTTAAAATATTAAAAACTTATTTTTCTATGGTAAGGAGATATTCTTGATAATTTTGGCTATCTTGTCCTAGACAAATCATCACTTTCCCGGCTTCAACTGTAAAATTCATGAATTCATCCCAAATAGCAAAATCTTCATATGTTAGCTTTATTTGAACATTTACCTTTGCTAATTTAGGAACAAATACTTTTTTAAATCCTTTTAATTCCAAGATTCGAACTACTATCGATGCATTTAGATGTTTTAAATACACTTGGATGACATCACTACCATCGATATTGCTTAAATTACAGATATCTAGTGAGATTTCTAATCCATCTTTTTTTAATTTGGAAATACTAATTGTTTTAGGAATAGATATGTTTTGGTAGACAAAATCACTATAACTTAATCCATAGCCAAATGGTAAAAGTGGTCCTGGCTTCAAATCAACATAGTCTTTTTGAGCCCCATTATATTTATGATTATAATAACAAGGTAAGGCCCCTACATGCCGCGGCAACGAAACTGATAAATGGCCACTAGGATTGTAATCTCCAAATAACACATCACTAATCCCATCACCACCACGAGCTCCAGGATAAAAACTGGCAATAACCGCTTTAGAATATTTCAATACTTGATCTATTACGTGAGGTCGTCCTTGGATTAAAACAGTAACAATATTAGAATTAACTTTACTAACTTCTTGCAACAATTGATTTTGATAACCCTCTAATTCTAGAGAAGCTAGATCAATATTTTCACCACAATTCATCTCATTATATTCTTGAATTTTCAAAGCTCCATTATTTTCAAAATCATTTTGATATAATCGCGTACTATTACCACCTAAGACCATAACAACTACATCGGCTTCTTTAGCTATTTTTAGTGTTTGATCTAAATCTTCAAATTGTTTAAGCCTTGTAGTACACCCAAGTGCAAACATCGGTGGTGTTTTAGTCTTTTTAGCAATTCCCTGTAAAACAGTGACAATATCGTCAGCTTCTTGATAAGCGGTATAATCGCCTAATTGGTTTAAATAATTATGAGCATTAGGACCAATAACTGCAATTTTTTTATCAGTTGCAATTGGTAGAATCCGATTCTCGTTTTTTAATAGTACTTGACATTCTCTAGCACATTCAAGTAATAAATCATCACTTTCAGGTAAAGGGATATTTTTTGATGGTTTAAATAAACCAAGTTTTTCTTTTAATTTTAAAACTCTAATAACCGCCTGATCCAATTCCTTCTCTTGCAAATATCCAGATTTAATAGCATCATCTAATTTTAAATACACTTGATCCCAGAGACTTAAGTCAACACCGGCTTTTAATGCTTTACTTCCCATTAATAAAGGATTATCATTCATTAATAAAAGACGATCTAAAGCACAGCCATCTGCCATCACAATTCCATTAAAACCATATTCTTTTCTTAAAATATCATTTAACAGGTACTGATTTATATGACAAGGAATTCCATCAATTTCATTGTAAGCTGCCATTACAGCACTGGCATTAGCCATAACAGCCGCTTTTACAGGTGGTAAATGAATTTCTCTTAGCTCCCGCATTCCAATATTAGCAGCATCAGAATTATGTCCTCCAACTCCAGCACCTTGACCGCATAAATGCTTAACAACTATCCCAACACTGTGATTATCTTTTTGAAATCCGGTAACCCCCGCTTTTACCATCTGACTAGTTAAATAAGGATCTTCACTAAAGCATTCTTCACTACGTCCCCAGCGGGGATCTCTTAGCACATCAAATCCAGTAAATAAAGCAAGATTACCACCTTTAGCTGCTAATTCCTGACTGACATTTTGACTCACCTGTTCCATTAACTCTATGTTCCAGGTCATTCCCATAGCTAATTGTGTTGGAAACACCGCACTTTTTAAAGCCATATGGCCATGAACACATTCTTCACTAATTAATGCGGGAATATTAAAGCGTGAATGTTTTTTGATGTAATCTTGGATCATTGTAATTACTTTTTTACTATCTTCGCGACTGATTCCATTATTTTTATCAATCTGTGACCAGGCATCAGCGCGCATAATACCATAAATTGCTCCAACGCCACCGAATTCTTTAACATGTTTTTTAAATGTCTCAGTCAATTCATAATGATCAGCTACTTTTTCAAAACATTGCCAGCCATATAAATGCTGATTTAACTGGCCAACTTTTTCTTTTAATGTCATTTGTTTTACAATTTCTTCTACCATATCTATCTTCCTATTAATTATAAATATTTTTTATTATATAAATACTGATTAACTAATTCTCTTAATAAATATTCGATTGCCAGATGAATATGCAACCGTGAATCAATATCATAACCTTCATCTTCACAAACCGAAACATTCATGACATAATCTGATAACTTGCCCATTGGTGATTGTTTTCGCTCAGTTATTAATAATATTTTACAGCCACTAAACTTAGCATTTTTTAAAACATCAAAAATCGCTTCAGTTTCCCCACTTCGTGATAAAACAATAACAAAATCATCTTTCGTTAAATTATTAGCTTCTAAATATAAAAACCAACTATCATCGGGGTAGATTGTTCTTATTCCATATAAACTCAATTTTACTGCCAATATTTTGGCCACATATTTATTCATACCTG
This sequence comes from uncultured Thomasclavelia sp., assembly GCF_944324745.1. Taxonomy (GTDB): domain Bacteria; phylum Bacillota_I; class Bacilli_A; order Erysipelotrichales; family Coprobacillaceae; genus Thomasclavelia. The sequence continues at coordinate 24,229 of NZ_CALUXO010000021.1, forward strand.
ATGAACAGATAAGAACACTTTTGGCATTGACAATGTCTTTAATTGCCTCGTCAATATTTATGCTTTTTAGCATAGTTATTGTATCTCGAATCTCTTTTTCCATCAGATCACAAATATCTTTATTAGTCTTTTCAGCGACAAATTCATCATGACGTTGATATAAAAGATCATAACGAAAATCCATAAATGTTTTATAATTTAACTTTTTTACCATTCTAAATATCGTTGTTGTCGATACATTTAAAGCTTCAGCAAGTGAAGAGATTGTTAGACTTGGTTCCAAATTTTCAAAAGTTAATAATTTTTGAAATGATTCAATTTCCAGTTCTGTTAAATTATTACCAAACTTTTGAAAATTTTTAATCAAACTCATATTACTGTACCATCCTTTCATGTGAAAATAGAGTAGAAAAAATCTACTCTATTATAACAGTAATGAAAGTATTTGCCATAATATTTTCAAATAAAACTTGTCCGTTTTTATTCTCTAATTTTTCTAATTTTTCCTCATGAACATTAGCCAAATAGCACTTACAATTCTTATCTAATGACAATACAACATCTTTTACATCATCATCACGATTATTTAAAATCCGTATTACTGATCCATTACCGTTTTCTAATTTTTTATAAGCCATCAATTCAACTCTTGAATCTAATTCAAGAATGCTATTACGCCAAGCTAAACCAGCATTTTTGTGACGACTAATATCATTTAAATAACGACTTTGTACTGGTGTATTTAAAACTTCAGCATTTTTAATCAAGTCACTCATTTGATCAGCTTTACCTAAAAAGATAGAATATTCACTAGTAATTGATTTATCCAATAACTGTGAGGATGGTGTATCCATTCGATAGCCTGAAGATCTTCCTGGTCTAATTAATAAATCAGCTTTTCCAAATTTACCAACACTTCGTAATAATGTTAAACAGATTTTTTGATTATCTTCAATTTCATACTCTAATGGACCTTTACTAATTAATGCCATAATTGATTTTTGATGATTCAATTTGACAAAACGCTGCATTGCATAAATTGGTAATACATACTCCGTTGCTCCATCTTCCAAACTTTTTTGATTTTCGATTTTATTATCTCTGATGATGGTTCCAAATTGATCTTGGCTACAATTTTGAAAAGATTTATATAAATCATCAAAAGTTACCCGGACGATATGATCAGATGAATGATTTTCCACTGTTGTTTTAAAATCTATTGTTTGACTATCGGCTTTTAAAGAAACATCACTAATGATTTTTAACTCTTTTAATTTTGCAACACGATGATGTTCAACAACCTTTTCTGGAACCATTGTCTTATAGACAATTCGATATTTAGCTTCAATCGGTGATGATTCAACTAAAGTAATAACTGGTTTGGAATCATTGATTAAAATTTCTTGATCATCAATACATGGTGAATAATTATATTCATCACCATCATCACCCTTTTCAACAAAAGCATTTAAATTATTATATGTTTCATTAGTAATCTTATTTGTTGCAGTAATCGTGCCGTTAGTTTCAATTTTAATTTTTAAATATTTATTTTCAGCCCCATTTGCAAAAACTGTTACATCACCATCAATATTATTAGTGCTTGTTTCATTAAAACATACTTTTAAGATTTCATATCCCATTGCTGGTAAAAATGATGTTGCAATTTTTAACTGCACTTTAAACTTAGTTCCTTCTAAAACTTCACCTGAATCATGGAAGTTTTCCATTCCATTGTAATATTCAATATCATGACAAGTATCAATTGTTTCATTCATTAATTGGTACGGAACAATTGAACCATCTTGTTTTCTTAAAACAAAATTCTTATCCTTGACGATCATACTAACAAACGCATAGTCATTACGCTGATATGGTAAAGTATTAAATAAAACTAGAATATCTTCATTTTCATTTAATGAACTTAAATCGGTTTTTTCTGCCAAATATCTAAAATTCATCCAGATTAATTCATTTAAGCCATGTCGCAAATTCAACAAACGATTGGCAACTGTATGATTAACACTATCAGGTGAAGAACTGTAAATTGAATCATGAAACTGATTTTTAAAGATTATTTTCCAAAAATAATTAACTAATTCTTGGTCACAATAACCACCGAGCATTCGTGATATACTAATCATTGGTTCAACCACTTTAGCCATTAATGTTTCATAATAACGCATAGCATTTTTAATATCAATTCGTGTTGAAGTAATTCCAGCATGAATTCGTCCTAATGACGCACTGCGGGCTTCACCTTCATAAACATTTAAATCATGGTGATTGTTCTTTGCTGCTTGTAAAATTGTATCCAAGAAATCTTCGGGATTATTCATTTGACAGTTATAACCATCTTGTTTTAACAATTCAATCATTTTTGGAGCATGTCTTCTAGGAAATGCATAATCACTTCCTAACATGAATAATATTTCTTGATCTTGATAACGAGCTTTTAATTTAGGAATAAAATTTTCCATATCCTTTTTTACTTCCTGATAATCTTCAGGAAAACCACGATAATGTCCATAACCTAAGGCAAAATGAACCGTTGGTAAAACTGTATTTCCATTTCCGCTCCACAGAAATAATGAATCATCTAAGCAATCATAATCAAACCCACGCCAAGCATAAATTCCTTTCATTCCTAATTCTTTAAACAGATAAGGTGTTACTTTATTTTGTCCAAAGGCATCCGGTACCCAACCCACGTTCATACAATGTCCTAAAGAACGAGCGTAGTTAGAACCTACTAATAAATTTCTAATTAAAGCTTCACCAGATGGTATAATCATATCCGGTTGAACATACCAGGGACCAATTAATAATTTTCTTTCTTTAACCAATTTAGCAATTTTTTCTTTTTGATATGGTTTAATTGCCAGATAATCTTCTAAAGCTGCGGTTTGACCATCGAAGGTAAAACATTCCATTTTACTATCGTTTTCTAACATATCGATTAAGCGGTCAAAGAAATAAACTAATTTAATTCTTGAAGCATCAGTGGAACGAAGCCATTCGCGATCCCAATGAACATGGGGAATAAAATGTATTCTACTCAAGAACAACACCCTCACTCTCTGCTTCTATACTATTTTGTTTAATTTGTAGTCTTACAAATGGATAATATAAAATCAAATCAATGATGAATAAAACAATACATAAAATAACTGGACTAATTGTAAAGGCTCCTAATACCCATGCATTAACGAAAATTGGCTCAACCCCAGAATTTAATACAACCAAATGATTGACTAAGCCCCAAGATGTGGCGAAATATCCAATAATGGCATTAATAACTGGTACAAATACAAATGGAATAAACATGATTGGATTCAAAACAATTGGTAAACCAAATGTTACTGGCTCATTAATTCCAAATAATCCGGGAATGATAGCAACTTTTCCAATTGATCTTTCTGCTGATCCTTTTTTACCTAAAACTAATAATAATACTACTAAAGCTAAAGTTGACCCTGAACCACCAATCATGGCATAAACATTACATAATGTATTAGGTGCGACTTGAGTAATTTTATCAAATGAACCTGTTTCAACATAAATTTGAATATGTTCATAGAAAATTGGCATCCATAAAACTGAAATTAAACCCCACATGATTGAAAAACCATGAACTCCAAAGAACCATAATAATTGCATAATGATAATTACTAAAATAACTGCTGGTAATCCCGTACCAATACCATTTAATGGGGTAATAATAAATTGAGTGAACAATTCTTGAATCGAAGCAAATCCACAAACAGTTACAATTTCTTTAATTCCTGAAAAAACAACCATGATTACAAAAAATGGAATAATTGATAAAAAAGAATTCAAGACCATTGGTGGCACTTGACCTGGTAATTTAATAGTGTATTTAGAATTAACTAAATGATAATATAAATATGAAGAGGCTAAACCAATAACCATTCCAGTAAACATTCCTTCATAGTTGAAGAAATTAATTTGAAACGCAGTAATTGTTGAATCACCAACATCAATTGCATTTGGAATGGTAGCAATATAAGCTATCAATGATACTACACAAGCAACTAATGGAACACATTTATCACCTTTTTTATTTCCTTTAAGTTGTGTTGCATAATTATAAGAAGAAGCTAATACAACTACTAATCCAGTTAGTCCCATGGCAACAGTATTAATGTTAGCAAATGTATTAACAATACTTCCCAAAATACCATCTAATGCTATTCCCCATTGACCACACCAATAAGTAGCTTGTTGACTAATTAGTCCCGCTAGGGAACCGACAACAGTAAATGGGCTAGTTAAAATACAAGCATCTTTAATCGCATTCAATAATCTGTTTGCGGTAATTTTATTAGAAAAAGGCATCAAATATTTTTCTAATAATGACATAATAAATTTCATTTTCTATTTTCCTCCCTTTGACAAATACCAGTATATAAAAAGCGCTTTCAAATTGGAATTACAGAACCGGTAATATTTTTTCTAAACAAAAAAAGAAGGAATTTAATCCTTCTGGCTAGATTATACTGATTTTTAAGCAATAGACAATTATTTTAAGTATGTTTTAATAATTAACTCAGCAAATAAAGAATTGGCCCAACAAAACCATTCTCTAGTATACTTACTATCATCATTGACATCAAAACTTTCATGACAATATCCAGTATTACCGGTATTATTGACAATCATTTCAATAAGTTCATTAATTTCATTAGCATCATTAGAAGTCAAGGCCTGCATGGTAAGAGCAATTGGCCAAACATATTCTTTCCAAGTATGTGGTGAACCAATTCCTTTAGCTAGTTTTCCTTGATAATAATAAGGATTATCGGCACTTAAAATGAACTTACGAGTGTTTTGATATATTTCATCATCGATATCAACATATCCTAGATAAGGAATTGAAAGTAAACTAGGAACATTGGCATCATCCATTAGCACATGATTACCATAACCATCTGTTTCATAAGCATATATTTTACCATATTTAGGATGTAAATAAGTTCCAAATAATTCAATCCCATAATCAATTTCAAATTTTAAATCTTCAATTCTGGCCACTAAATATTGATCATGATATATCTCAGCAACGATTTGCTTTAAATACCCTAAAACAATACTGCAAAACATATTACCAGGAATATTATAATTTAATGCACAAGCATCATCACTGGGACGAAAAGCGCTCCAGGTCATTCCTGTATAACGAGTAGTAAAACCGTGACCGTGATTTTGTAATGTTTCGGTTTTTCTTAAATTCCATTTTTTAGCAATTTCTCTTTCAAATGTATAAGATGATCTTTGACTATGATATTGTTCAGTTTCAATGGTATCTAAAACAACGTTAATAAAATGAAGATATTTTTGATCAAAAATAGAAGTATCCTGACACTTTTGATAATATTGATAAGCCAATTTAATGGGATAACATAGTGAATCTACTTCATATTTTCGTTCCCATACATATGGCTTCATAATAGTAGTATCGTGATATTCTCTTTTAGTATCTTCAGTATTTAAAAATGCATTAGCATATGGATCTAGAAGAACATAATCAACTTGAGCTTTAATTAATCCTTTGATTTTTAATTGTAGATCTTTATCATCATTTATATAATCTAAATAATGATTAACTTGACAGCTAGAATCTCTTAACCACATGGCATTAATATCACCAGTAATAATATAAGTTTTATCATCAACTACTTTCATACTTGTTTCAATTGTTGATAAAAAACATTGTTTAAACATTGTTTTTAGTTTTTCATCTTTAATAACTGCATCAGCTTTTTCTAATAACGTCTGTATTTTCATAATTACCTCCATTTTCTACCATATCATTTATTTTGATAATGTCCATTTCTTACAAAGTAAAAATTTTTCTAATTACATTATATAATTAAGAACTCACAATTATCAATCAAAGAAAAAAGCTAGTTTTTTCAACTAGCTTAATAATTATTGAACTGCAAAAGTTAATTCAGCTTTACAAACAACTTTACCATTAACTTTAGCAACTGCTTCACCAATTCCAACAGGACCTTTTTGTTTAGTTAAATGACATTCCATTTCTAAAACATCACCAGGAATAACTTGTCCTTTAAAGCGACATTTATTAATTCCACCAAAGAAAGCAATTTTTCCTTTATTTTCTTCTTTAGATAAAATGGCAATACATCCAACTTGTGCCATTGCTTCAACAATTAAAACTCCTGGCATTACATGATGTTGTGGAAAATGTCCACAAAATTGCATTTCATTCACACTTACACATTTGATTCCTTTAGCATATTCACCTGGTTTATAATCAGTGATACGATCAACTAAAGCAAAAGGATAACGATGTGGATTGATTTCTTGAATTTGATTACTATTTAATTCCATTCTCTTACTCTCCATATTTCTTAAATACGATTGCTGCATTATGTCCACCAAATCCAAGTGAATTAGACATTGCAACATTTACTTCTTGTTCTCTTCCAACATTAGGAACGATATCTAAATCACATAGAGGATCTGGGTTTTTATAATTAATTGTTGCCGGAATATATCCTTCTTCAATAGCTTTAACACAGAAAACACCTTCAATACCACCAGCTGCTCCTAAGCAGTGTCCGGTATTTCCTTTAGTTGAAGAAACCGCTACATGATAAGCTGCTTCACCTAAAGCGGCTTTGATTGCTAGAGTTTCACCTTTTTCGTTTAATGGTGTACTAGTTCCATGAGCATTGATATAAGTAACATCTTCAGGTTTTAAATTAGCATCTTCTAACGCATTGATCATTGCTTTGGCACCACCAGAACCATCTTCTAATGGAGCTGTAATATGATGGGCATCACAGCTAGCACCATATCCTACCATTTCACAATAGATATGAGCCCCACGAGCTTTAGCGTGTTCTAATTCTTCAAGAATTAAAATACCAGCACCTTCACCCATAACAAAACCACTACGATCAGCATCAAATGGAATAGAAGCTCTATTTGGATCATTACTATCACTAAGAGCTTTCATTGAAGCAAAGCCCCCAATACCTAATGGCGTAATACTAGCTTCAGTTCCCCCAGCTACCATAATATCTAGATATCCATCACGAATATTTCTAAAAGCATCACCAATTGCATTTGTACCTCCAGCACAAGCAGTGACTGGACATGTACACATTCCTTTAGCTCCTAAATCGATAGCGATATTTCCAGCAGCTAAATTAGTAATGACCATTGGTACAAAGAATGGAGAAACACGATCATAACCTTTTTGTAAAGCTTTAGTATGATCTTTTTCAATTGTTCCAATACCACCAATACCACTAGAAACTGCTACTCCAAAACGATCTGCATCAATTTTGTCAATTTCTAATCCAGAATCTTTAAAAGCTTCACGAGCAGCAATTACTCCAAATTGGGTAAAACGATCCATTTTACGAATAGATTTTTTATCTAAATAATCAGCTGCATTAAAGTCTTTAACTTCTCCGGCAATTTTAACTTTTGTTAGTGAATTATCATAATTTTTAATTTCACCAATTCCACATACACCATCTTTAATACTTTTCCAAGATTCTGCAACATTATGCCCAATTGCATTAATTGTACCAATTCCCGTAACAACAACTCTTCTTTTCATCATCATTCTCCTTACATTGCCATTCCGCCATCAACGTGGATAGTCTGTCCTGTAATATATTTAGCATCATCACTTGCTAAGAAAACAACTGTATTAGCAATATCACTAACTTCACCAAATGTACCTAACGGAATTTGTTTCATCATACTTTCTTTAATATCTTCTGGTAAAACATCAGTCATCGCTGTTTTGATAAATCCAGGAGCTACAGCATTAACTGTAATGCCACGACTACCAACTTCACGAGCTAATGACATTGTCATTCCGATAATTCCTGATTTAGTTGCTGCATAGTTAACCTGACCAGCATTTCCCATAACACCAACTACTGATGACATTGAAATGATACGACCATAACGTTGTTTCATCATAACCTTAGTGACATGTTTCATACAATTCCATGTTCCTTTTAAGTTAACATCAACAACAGCATCAAAATCTTTTTCTTTCATTCTCATTAATAAATTATCTTTAGTAATTCCAGCATTATTAACTAAAACATCAATTCGTCCAAATTCTTTAACAACTTCTTTAACCATCGCTGCTGTTTCATCAAATGAAGCTACATTGGCTTGTGCTAACATGACAGTTGCTCCAGTTTCTTCAAGCTCAGCTTTAGTTTGCATTGCAATTTCTTTGTTATCACCAATATCAATATAATTTACTACAATTTTAGCACCTTCACGAGCACAGGCAAAACAAATTTCTTTTCCAATTCCCTGAGCGCCACCAGTTACTAAAACTACTTTATCTTTTAATTTCATTTTATTCTCCTTTTAATCCCGCTAATGTCTTTTCTAATGATGCTTGATCTTCAACTTGGTAAGTTTTAATTTTACGGTCAATCTTACGAACAAATCCACTTAACACCTTACCTGGACCAATTTCAACAATAGTATCTACTCCATTTGCCAGCATATAACGAATACTATCTTCAAAATATACTGATGATTTTACTTGTTTTTCTAACATTTGAGCAACAGTAACTCCAGCTTCTAATTCTTTAGCAGTGCTATTAAAGATTACTGGTACTTGCATTTCATGAAAAGTCACTTCTTGGAACTTTTCTTTTAATTTTAAACTAGCTGGTTCTAAAAGTTTTGTATGGAAAGGTCCGCTAGTATTTAATGGAATTGCTCTTCGAGCTCCTTTTTCTAAAGCTAATTCACTAGCTTTAGTTACGGCAGCCGCTTCACCACCAATAACTAATTGTCCTGGACAATTATAATTAGCAATTGAAACTACTCCTAAATCACTAGCTTCAGCTACCGCTTCATTTAATAAATCACGATCAAGACCAATAATAGCAATCATTTTACTGTCAATACCAGCTGCTGCTTCTTCCATTGCCTGACCACGGAAGCGAACTAAATTAATTGCTGTTTGATCATCTAAAACACCAGCTGCATTTAATGCTGAATATTCACCTAAACTAAGCCCAGCGACATAATCAGGATTTATTCCATTTTCTTTTAATAACTTTGTTGCAACTATAGCAACTGCCACCATACATGGTTGTGTATTGCTTGTCTTTGAAAGTTCTTCAATTGGACCTTCAAAACATAATTTCTTTACATCAATATCTAAATCAATCTGATCAAAAACATCTTTAGCCACTTGATAGTTATCATAGAAAGATTTACCCATACCAACTACCTGGCTACCTTGACCAGCATATACAAATCCAATTTTACCCATTATTTAAACCCTTCCTTTAATTCATCCATTAATTCTTTAACTGTTACAATTTTATCATTTCGATACCCATTGCTGCCACTAAAAACTAATCCTTCATCAATATTTCCTTTAGCAGCATTGATCAAAGCTGCTGAAATACAATAAGGTGTTGTTTTAACATCGCATGGTATTAAACAATTATAACATCTTTTAACTGGAATTCGTTCATCATTTTTTAAGCGTTCTGTAAGTTTGGTCATAATTGCTCTTCCAGGCATACCTACTGGAGATTTTACAATTTCGATATCTTCTTTTTTAGCTCTAATAAACGCTTCTTTGTATTTTTGATCCGCATCACATTCTTCAGTACAAATAAATCTTGTTGCCATCTGTACACCATCGACACCTAATTCCATAAATTCTTTGATATCTTCAGCTGTGTAAATACCCCCAGCAACAAAGATAGGAATTTCTTTTTGGTATTTTTCAACAAATGGTTGTAATGTCTGTTTTACTTCTTTAAAAATATCAGCCAATTTAGCTGTAGTTTTATTTAAAACATCTTCTTTATGAAAACCTAAGTGCCCTCCAGCTTCGCTACCTTCAATTACCACAAAATCTGGTGCTACTTTAAACCGACGATCCCAGGTTTTACAAATCAAACGTGCTGCTTTACCACTAGATACAATTGGTGCAATTTTTACCTTAGTGCCTTTAACAAAACTTGGTAAGTTCAATGGTAAACCAGCTCCTGAAATAATCGCATCAATTTTATTTTTTATTGCCACTTCTACCATTTCTGCATAATCAGTTATTGCTACCATTGCATTAATAGCCACCATTCCTTTTCCTTTAGCAATCTCTCTGGCTTTTTGGATTTCTTTAGCTAGCTCGCGTTTATTTACTTCAGTTGGATTTTTATCAAAATCCGATGCCCGATATCCAGGATGGGCTGTGGAAATTACCCCCATTCCACCATTTTTTGCTACGTGTCCTGCTAAGTTACCCAGTGAAATACCAACACCCATACCCCCTTGAATAATTGGTACTTCTAACTTCATATCACCTATGCAAACACTTTTCATCATTAAATCTCACTTTCTAATCTTTTCATTTCTTCTTTACATTCATCAAATAAATTTTTGATAATTGTCGCTGCTGGTTGAATTTCTTTAACCATTCCAGCTACTTGTCCGGCCATTAAAGAACCTGTATCAACATCACCTTCAAGAACAGCTCTTCTTAAAGAACCTAGTGTATATTTTTCTAGTTCTTCCATTCCGGCTCCTTCTTTTTCCCGTTTAACATATTCTTTAGCCATTTTATTTTTGATAATTCTAACAGGTGTTCCACCAATTCTTCCAGTAACAATTGTACTTGTATCTTTAGCTTTAATTACAGCATCCTTATAATTTTGATGAATTGGACATTCTTCACTTGCCAATAGACAAGTACCAACTTGAACACCACAAGCTCCTAAAGCATAAGCTGCCAGAACTTGTTTTCCTGAAGCAATCCCACCAGCAGCAACTACTGGAACCTTAACTGCTTCAACTACTTGAGGAACTAAAGCCATTGTTGTTAATTCTCCAATATGACCACCAGCTTCAGTACCTTCTACAATAACTGCATCAACGTTATATTTTTCCATTCTTTTTGCTAGAGCAACACTAGGTACTACTGGTAATACTTTAATTCCAGCTTCTTTCCACGCTTTAACATATTTACCTGGATTACCAGCTCCAGTTGTAACAACAGGAACTTTTTCATCAATCACTAATTGTGCCATTTCATCAGCATATGGATTCATCAACATGATATTAACCCCAAAAGGTTTATCAGTTAAACTACGACAGATTTCAATATTTTTCTTTAAAGTTGCCGTATCCATTCCACCGGCTCCGATCAATCCTAATGCTCCGGCATTAGAAATACTGGCTGCAAATTCACCAGTAGCAATATTTGCCATTCCCCCTTGAATTAATGGGTATTCAATTCCTAATATTTCATTTAACTTCATTTTTTAACTCCATTCTATTAATGTTGCGCCCCATGTTAGACCGCCACCAAAACCAACACAAATAATTTTATCACCAGCTTTTAATAAACCATTAGCATCCATTTCACCTAATGCCAGAGGAATACTAGCCGCTGAAGTGTTTCCATATTCTTGTAGATTCATATAAAACTTATTAGGATCAGCTTTCATTTTTTTATAAACATTTCTAATAATCCGATAATTAGCTTGATGACAAACTACATAATCAATATCATCAAAGCTTAATCCTGTTTTATCTAAAATGGCATTTATACTTTCAGGAATTACTTTAACTGCAAATTTAAACACTTCCTGACCAGCCATTGTTAGAAAATGGTTTTCGTCCTGCTTATTTATTGCCGGAGCACATAAAGCTCCAATATTACCAGCTGAATTACAATAACTTGCAAACATACCGTCACCATTGCTGACAACGACAGCCCCAGCACCATCTCCAAATAAAACACAAGTATTACGATCAGTAAAATCAATAATCTTAGAAATTTCTTCACTGCCTACTACTAAAGCGTATTTATCTGGCATCCCTTTTAAAAGAGCCTGCGCCGTTGTTAATGCATAGACAAAACCACTGCAAGCTGCGCTTAAATCAAAGCACATTACCTCATGATCATTTAATCCTAATTTTTCTTGCAATAAACAAGCTGTACTAGGGGTAAAATAATCTGGGGTCATCGTTGCACAGATAATCAATCCGATTTTATCTTTATCAACTTTTTCAATGGCTTTTACAGCTGCTAAATAAGCCATCTGGGTGCAATCTTCAGTTTCGCATATATGTCTTCTTTCAATACCAGTTCTTGACACGATCCATTCATCAGATGTTTCAACCATTTTTTCTAGATCAAAATTATCTAATATTTTGGAAGGGGCATAGTAACCAGTAGATAATATCTTTATTCCATCCATTATAATCTCCTAATATCTTTCCTTGATATCTTCAAAGAAATAAACCAGCTGTTGTAACGATTTAATCAATAATTCATCATCTAAAACAGTACTATCTTCACAAACCCGACTAACCATTTCTTCATGAAAATCGCTATGCACTTTACAAACTCGAGTTCCCTTTGGCGTTAACTCAACCCGAATAATCCGGCGATCATTTTGATCCTTGTGTCTTTTAACATAGCCTTTAGCTTCTAATTTTTTAATTGCGGTAGTAATAGTACCATTAGTCAACGTTGCTTTTGAAGCAATCGTTGACATTGTTGGACTAGATAAAGAACTAATAGCATCAATAATATGTAATTCAGATACACTTAAGTCCTCTACTCCATGGGCAACCATATACTTGCTTTCAATATCAAGAATTTGATTAAATAAACGTACAAAAAGATGGTTAATTAATTCTCGGTTTAAAATATCACGATTAGTCATTCGTAATTCTACCCATTTCTCTATATTTTTGATAACGCTTGTTAATTAATGATGATTTTGATAATTTTAATAACTCAGCTAAGGTATCACGAAGATAAATTCTTAACCGTTTATAAACATATTCTGGTTTTTTAGTAATACCACCACGTGGTTCATGAATAATTTTATCAATTATTTTCATATCATAAAGATCTTGAGCTGTTAATTTCATTAACTCAGTTGCTTCATGAACCCGTTTACCTTCTTTATCTTTCCATAGAATTGAAGAGAAACCTTCAGGTGATAAAACCGAATAAACACTGTTTTCTAACATTACAATTCGATCCCCGATACTAATACCAAGAGCACCACCACTATTACCTTCACCAGTTACGATCACGATGATTGGTACTTTTAAACGTGACATTTCCATTAGATTTCGAGCAATCGCTTCTCCAATCCCATTTTTTTCTGCTTCTAGACCAGGATAAGCACCTGGTGTATCAATAAAAGTTATAATTGGTCGGTTAAATTTTTCGGCTTGTTTCATCAAACGTAAAGCTTTACGATAGCCTTCTGGTGATGACATTCCAAAATTACATTTAATATTTTCTTCAACTGTTCTTCCTTTTAAATGACCAACAACCGTACAAGGAATATCATTAAAAAGAGCTAACCCACCAACAATTGAACCATCATCTTTAAAATTTCGATCTCCATGTAGTTCAATAAAATCATCAAACAGATTGTCGATATACTCATATACATTAGGACGATCAGCCTTACGAGCTAAATATACTCGATCGTAAGCAGTTAAGTTTTGATAGGCTTCTTTTTCTAATTTAGCTTTAGTATTTTCTAAATCTTTGATTTGTAGCGTATGATCAACTTTCTGATCTTCTTTTAATTTTAATAATTCTAGTTCAATTTCTTTAATTTTAACTTCTTTTTCCTGTAATGTCATTATTGAACCCCCCGACTATGCATTTTTAATAACTTAATAATTGTTTCGCGCATTTTAGGACGTTCAACAATTAAATCAATAAACCCATGTTCCTGCATGAATTCTGTTCTTTGGAACCCTTCAGGTAATTTTTGTTTAATTGTCGATTCAATGACCCGCGGTCCGGCAAAACCAATTAAGGCTTTTGGTTCTCCGATAATAATATCTCCTAACATCGCAAATGATGCCGTAACCCCACCTGTTGTTGGATGAGTAATATATGAGATATATAATAAACCAGCTTCATGATGTTTAGCTAAAGCTGCACTAGTTTTAGCCATTTGCATCAATGAAATAATTCCCTCTTGCATTCTGGCCCCACCAGATGTAGTAAAAATGATTAATGGACATTTTCGCTTAGTAGCATGTTCAATAGCACGAGTGATTTTTTCACCGACTGCTCCGGACATACTTCCCATCAAAAAGCGAGAATCCATTACACAGACAACAACTTTTTTCCCATCAATCTTACCAGTTGCACAGACAACAGCTTCATTTAAATGCGTTTTTTCTTGTAGCTGTTTTAACTTTTCCTGATAACCAGGAAACATTAATGGATCATTTGATTGAATCCCGCGATAAAGTTCTCGATATCTACCCCCATCATAGAGTAACTTTAAGCGAGTATAAGCTTGCATTTTTAAATGAGCACCGCATTTAGGACAAACATAATAATTTTCTTTTAAATCCGTCGTTAAAATTGATTCACCACAATCATCACATTTAGTGTAAAGCCCCTCAGGTATATCAATTCGACGATTAGTTTTCATTTTATGACGTAAAGACTTAAATAAATTTAATTTAGCTTTCCGTGCTTTAAATAACTCTTCCATCTATTATACCACCAGCTTATCTAAATTCTTTTCAATGAAACTAGTATCAAAATTACCTTTGACATACTCACTTGAATGTAAGATCAAATATTGTAACTCTTGATTAGTATCAATTCCATCAATTACTAACTCTGCTAAAACCCTACGCATCCGGCGAATTGCTTCTAGACGATTAGCCCCATGGACAATTACCTTAGCAATCATTGAATCATAATGAGATGATACTTCGTAACCTTGATATAACGTTGTATCGATTCTCACTCCAGGTCCACCTGGTAAATGAACATTTTTTACAACCCCAGGGCTTGGTCTAAATCCTTCTTTAGGATTTTCAGCATTGATACGACATTCAATAGCATGACCATTTAAGTGAATATCACTTTGTTTATAAGTTAGCTTTTGGTTAGCAGCAATGCGAATTTGCTCCCGAACAATATCGATTCCAGTAACCATTTCAGTAATTGGATGTTCTACCTGAATTCTAGTATTCATTTCAATAAAATAATAATTTCCATTTTGATCTAAAACATATTCAACTGTTCCAGCATTACGATATCCAGCTCCTTTAGCTGCTTTAACGGCATCCTCTCCCATTTTTTGTCTTAATAATGGAGTTAAAGCTTTACTAGGTGCTTCCTCAATCATTTTTTGATTTCTTCTTTGAATTGAACAATCACGTTCCCCCAAATGAATAACATTACCATAATTATCGGCTAAGATCTGGAATTCAATATGTTTTGGATTTAAAATTAATTTTTCTAAATACATATCATCATCGCCAAAGCAGGCTTTAGCTTCTGCTTTAGCAGTTAAATAAGCATCTTCAAATTCTTCTTCGCTAAAGGCTTTACGCATTCCGCGACCACCACCTCCAGCTGATGCTTTAATTAAAACTGGATATCCTATTTTATCAGCACAGGCTTTAGCCTCTTCTAAAGTATTAACACTACCATCACTACCAGGAACTACTGGTACTCCCGCTTCAATCATTTTTTGACGAGCTTGACTTTTATTTCCCATCATATCAATAACATCACCACTTGGTCCAATAAAAGTCATACCACATTCTTCGACTAAACGGGCGAATTTAGAATTTTCAGATAAAAATCCAAATCCTGGATGAATAGCATCACATCCTAAGGCTGTTGCAGCACTTAAAATATTTTTCATATTCAAATAACTTTCAGAAGCTTTGGCTGGGCCAATACAAACCGCATAATCAGCTAATTGCACATGTAAAGATGTTTTATCAACATCTGAATAAACAGCAACTGCTTCGATTCCTAATTCTTGACAAGTTCTAATAATTCTAACAGCTATTTCACCACGGTTGGCAATTAAAATACGCTTAAACATAATTAATTTCCTTCAATGATTATTAATGTTTGATCATATTCAACTAAATCTTCAGTTTTAGCTAAAATTGCGCTAACCGTTCCATCAATTGGTGATTTAATTTCGTTCATAACTTTCATTGCTTCTACAATACATAATACTTGTCCAGCCTTAACTTTACTTCCAACTTCAACATATGGTTTTGCAGTTGGTGAACTAGCGGCATAGAAAACCCCAACGATTGGTGATTTAACAGGTGTACCACTAACTTCCGGTTCCTTTTCTTCTGTTGTTTCAGCAGTATTATTAGTTACAGGCTGTTGCATAGGCATAGTTGGGTATTGAGCCATTGGCGCACTAACTACATTTACCGGTGCTGCTGGTTCTTTTTCTAATTCTAATTTTATATCATCAATTTCTACTTTCATTTTGAAAACATCAGAGTTTTCAAATTCAGTAATTAATTGTTTTACTAAATCAATTTTCATAATATCCTCCTTTATTTTGATTATCAAAGTAATTTTTTAAAAAAATTATTACCCAGCTGCTCTGGGTAATAAAATTATTAAGCGTTTTCTTCGATAAAATCAACGATATCCTGAACAGTTTTCATTTCTGCAGCTGTTTCATCAGGAATTTCAACATCAAATTCTTCTTCTACTGCCATGATTAATTCAACAGCATCTAAAGAATCTGCATCTAAATCTTCTTTTAAATTAGCTTCTAATGTAACGCTATCTTCGTCACATCCTAAAGAATCAACAATTATTTCTTTTACTTTTTCAAATACCACGTTAATTTCCTCCTCGTGTTTATTACGCACACATTATAACAAAATCTAGCTATTTGTAAATAGTTTGATGTTCAAAATTTTTATCAAATTATGAAAAAAATGCTGAAGTACTAGTAAAATCAGCATTTTTT
>NZ_CALUXO010000022.1 GCF_944324745.1 uncultured Thomasclavelia sp.
TTTAATTATAGCAAATTCAATTTAATTTTACTACTTGTTTTAGTATCGAAATTACTACAAATTTATCAAAAAGTTAGCGTTTACATCGTAGCTATAGTCCTAAAAATAAATTTTTGGCAACATAGAAGAAAAAGCAGTAAAAATATGATTTTATTTAAAAAAATAAAACGAACTTTATTATCTGATTACTCAAACAATCTATGTCCGTTTTAATAATTAATCTAATATTCAATCCCTTTACGCGCTTTTATTCCTTTATCAAAGGGATGCTTGTGTTTTTTTATTTCGCTAGAATAATCTAGAATCGGTTTTATTTTATGACTAGGCATTCTCCCAGTCAAAATAATTTCATGATCATCTTTTAGTTTTACTAATAAATCATAAACCTTTCCTTCATTGATCAAACTTAGAGTAATTACATCTAATAATTCATCTAAGATTATCACATCATAATTACTATCAATTAAATCAAAAAGTTCATTTTCTAATTGACTAACTTCCTTAATCATTTTAGGATCTTGCATATCAATAAACAATTCAGGCATCTTTTTATAAAAGACTGAAATGCCTAATTGTTTTAATACCTTTATTTCACTGCTATTTCCATCTTTTAAAAACTGAATAAACTGAATTTTTTTACCAGCTCCCAATAAGCGAATAGCTTGACCAATTGCTGCTGTTGTCTTTCCTTTACCATTTCCATAATAACATTGAATCATTTTTAGCTCCTGATTACATCACCAACGATACCGTTAAGATAATTAATAATATCATGAGGATCAACAACCATTTGATACCCTCTTTTACCAGCGCTGAAAGCTACTTGAGTACATTCTTCAATCGAACGATCAAAATAAGTTGGAAACTGCTTTTTCATTCCCACCGGAGAACAACCACCACGAATATAACCAGTCACTCCTAATAAATCTTTCATATGGATCATTTCAACGCTTTTATTATTTGATAATTTTGCCAACTTTTTTAAATCTATCTGTTCTAAAACTGGAATGCAACATACTAGATAACCATTATTCCCCTTTAAAACTAAAGTTTTAAAAATATCTTTGGCTGCCAAATCCACTTGATCAATAATATGTTCTCCACTTAAATGCTCTTCATCATATTGATATTCCTTGACTTCATAAGCTATCTTAGCTTTATCCAGCATTCTAAGCGCATTAGTTTTGATTTTTTTAGCCATTTTCACCAACTCCTTATTACTAGATATAAATATATCAAATTTAATTGCAAAACAAAAGAGATCCGAGGATCTCTTTTGGATTAATTATTTTATTCTGCTACTTTTTGTTCTTTAATAACTTTAGCAATTGAAGCGATTACGTCTTTTTCATCTTCACCTTCAGCGATGATTTCAACTGTAGCTTTAGTTGGTACACCTAAAGACATAACACCCATAATTGATTTTAAGTTAACTTCTTTACCATTATATACTAACTTAATATCACTTGTGAATTTACTTGCTTGATTTACTAAGATAGTAGCTGGTCTTGCGTGTAATCCAACTGGATCAGATACAACGAAAGATATTTTTTCTGCCATTTTATGACTCCTCCTTAAAAATTTCTATACACTAATTATACCACCTAATATTCGTATTTTAAAGAACTTTTTGATAAAAATTTAGCGCTTTCATTTTATTTGATTTTAACGGTAAAAATTAGCTTTTTATTATCATTTCAAACTCTAAAACACCTCTTTTTTTTCAATAATCAAATTAAAAAAACCATTAACTATGGTACCTCTTCAAGTTAAATTTATACCAGAAATTAATTATATCATAAAATTAATAGAGGGAAAAATCCCTCTCATTAATCAAACATTTCTTTTTTCAAATATAAACAAGCACCACCACTAATAATCAATGATAATAGTACACCGGTAATTTTATCATCACCAGTTTTAACTGAAGCTACTTTTTGATCTTCAGTAATATTGTTTGCAGTATCTATAGTAGAAGTAGTATCTTCTTGATTATCTGGTACAGTTATTTGAGTTTCACCAGTTTCTAAAGCGAATAAAGTTCCAGAATCATTAGTAAAATACAATTTATTGCCATCACTAATAGCACTTGACATATTGTAATTTTGATAATCACTTTCTGGTTGATATAGTTCTTCAGTAGTCAAAGAATCACCAGTATCTTTGAAGACATATAAACTTCCTGGCTCACAATTACATGTATAATATCCATATATAGCATCATCATAACCAGTTGTTACTAATAAAGATGCTTGAACATACCCAGCCGTTTCTACTGTAGTTATCTGATTAGTTGCCACATCTAATTTGGCAATAAATCCTGGAGACTCCCATGAACTACCATTTCGACCACCAAAATATAAAGTACCATCAACATATGTTGGTGTTCCAGTAATTTGGGCATTACCATCTAATAACAATCTTTCTTGTTCTAAATTAAAAGAACCATCATTAAATGAAAGCACATATAAATGACCATTTTGACTACATACATATAGCTTACCATCACCATAGGCAATACCACTGCGAATACTGATATTTTCACCTGATAAATTCATTGCAGTAGTTTGCTCATTAGTTAAATTTTTAGAAACTACTGTTCCCCCACTGCTGACAAAAAACAAGTATTGGTCATTTACTATCGTTGCCAATGACCAATAATAGCCACCTGCTTGATTAGAATATTCCCAGCTGTTGTATTTAACTTCTAATGATGAATTAGGATCATCATCACTAGTATCCAAAGCAAAATAAGTTCCATCTGCTACATTATAACTATCATCATATAAAGTAGTTCCCGTATATAAATAACCATTGTAATATGTTAATGGTGAACATAATTGACCATTTTGACTTTGAGAAATCCATAATGATGATAGACTATCTTGATCAAAAGCCTGGATAGTACCATTTCCTAAAGCCACAAAAATTTTGCCATCACCAGATGCAATGTAGGCATTATAGGAAATATTAGCATTTAAATTAGCTTTTTGAATGATATTACCACTAGTATCTAATTTTATTAATTCTCCATCAACTGCAATATAAATATAACCACCATCAATAACAGGATTACTATAAATGACATATAAACTTTGATCAACAAAATTTTGTAGCCAGGCTAATTTTGTCGTAGTACTAGTAGTTGGTGTAGTAGCCTGGATAACATTTCCATTAGCCCTAAACTGATTCCAGTTATAACTTTGAGCATTAACACCAGTAATTGTAACTAAAGAAATAAATACTGCTAACACTCCACTAAGAATTTTTTTCTTCATTTCAATCTCCTTCCAAAATTCCATATTTTATTTTAACTCTTTGCATAATCTTAACCATTGGTTCTTTAAGCAAAAAGATAAAAACTACATTAGATATCATATAAACTATAGTTACCGGCAGTGCCGCTATAATAGTGGTCAAATAGCGATAAATATTAAAACTATTTTCAATCGTTAAAACTGACCACAGATCCATAAACATTGAAAATCCTATTCCCGCTAAAAGTGCATATAGATACAATAAATATTTGTTTTTATTTAAAACTATTCGTAATACCCCTGCTATATATCCAATCGAACCCCAAGCTAGCATTTGAAATGGCGTCCAAGGGCCAATACCAAAAATAAAATCAGAAATTAAAGCACTTAAGGAGCCACACATAAAACCATCTTGTTTACCAAAAACCATTCCCGTTATTATCACCAACGCACATACTGGTTTAAAACTTGGAAACATAATAAATAATGAACGGCCAATAACGGTTAAAGCTACCATCAAAGCGAGTATCACTACTTCTCTAGTTTTTGGATGACTTGATTCATATTTAAAATAAAACAACAGACAGCTAATAATTACTAACAAGATAATTACTAAGTTATAACGTTGATCATTAAATAACCAAATTCCCAAAAAAGCAATTAGAAATCCTAAAATAACAAAAATTAACGATCTAGACCACTTTTTCATAAAAGATCCTCTAATAAAACTGCCTCTTTATTAACTTGGCGCATAATTTTATTAATAGTAGTTGTATAAAATAAATTATCTTTAAAGAAATTACGCATCGTATCAATTGATTCCAACTGTCCATTAAATAACATAGCAACCCGATCGCTAATCTTAGCCGAAAATTCTAAATCATGACTAATACATACAATCGTCATATGTTTACTTAAAGCTACAATTAATGATGCTAGCTTTTCTTTAGCTGTTGCATCTATCCCTTTAGTTGGTTCATCTAACAACAATAATTCTGGTTTTGTCAATAACACTTTTGCTAGAGCAACTAATTGCCGTTGTCCCCCGCTTAAATCATAAGGATGTTGGTCTTTTAAATCGGTAATATTCATGTTTTGCATCATCGTAACTACATTGACAACATTATCTTCAACTGTCAATAAATCCTTTTCAACCGTATCTTCTAAAAATAAAGTCGTTGGATCTTGTGGCAGATAACCAATCTTTTCAAAATGGCGGACCTTTTCAATCTTACCTTCATATTTCATCAAACCAGCTAAACAACGAATAAATGTGCTTTTACCACTACCATTAGCACCAACAATTGTTAAAACTTCATTTTGATAAATATCCACATCTAATTGATTTAAAATCTGATAATGATAACCAGCTGATAAGCTACGTATTTTTAATAGTGGAACAAATTCAATATCCTCATATTCTTTAATCGTTACTTTTTGATTTTCTTTAATATATTGACGGGCTTCTTTGATACTATAACTTGAATGATCAATAATTTTAGAAATCTTAACATAATCAGGTAATGCTTCTAAGAAAATTTGCTGCTTATTCATAATATCGATTGCTTTTTTAGTTTCATCCAAGACTACTATTTCTCCATGGTCCATCACTAACAATCGATCGGCTATTTCAATTAGATCATCTAATTGATGTTCGACAAAAACAATTGTAATTCCAAAATCATTATTTATTTGCTGTACCATTTTAATAAATTCCTGACGATTGATTGGATCAAGCATTGCTGTAGCTTCATCTAATAAAATAACTTCAGGATTCATAACTAAAACACTGGCTAAATTTACCAGCTGTTTTTCACCGCCAGATAAATCCTGACACTGACAATCAACTATATTTTGAAGATTTAAATAATTTACGATTTCACCAACGCGACGTTTCATTTGTTTTAAAGGAATATTTTGATTTTCTAAACCAAAAGCAATTTCATGCCAAACTTTATTCATAACTAGTTGATTTTCTGGATTTTGCGAAACATAGCCAATTTTGGTGTCATCTTGAATAACTGGATCAAAAGTAATTTGTCCCTTTTGTTGGCCACTAAGAGTTAGACTTGGCTTTAATTGTTTTAAAAAAGTTGTTTTACCACAGCCACTAGGACCACAAATAACCAAAAATTCGCCATTTTTTATTTCCAGGGAAATATTTTTTATGACATTTTCCGTATCCAGAAAACTAAAACCCAAATTTTCAATCTGATACATTCTTTTTTCCTCCCTTAAACAAAAGTGGTAAAATAATTAAAACTACCAAGCTACCAATAAAAATAATATCCAAAAAATTAAACTGATAGTTTTGAATCATGGGGTAGTAATAAAAACTGTCATAATAGTTTACATAGCCAAAAATAATAACTAAATCTAAAACAATAATTATCAATAACTTTAATAAATCATCTTTTTTAAAACGATAGAGATGAAAACTGCTACGATGACCTTGTCCATAACCACGGGCATTCATAGAATTAATCATTTCTAATGATGATTCAAAAGCATATGTAATTAACATAACAATTAATTGATATTGTTTTTTTATTTTATTTTTATAGGGTATCAACAAATTAGCTTCCTTAATTTTTTGATACTGATTTTTTAAACGACTAATCAAATTAAAACACATCGAAATAACTAATCCTAAAGTTGGCAAAATAGAACCAAATAAATAAATAATCTGACTATCATTCATATATTCTTTAGCTAAACTAAACACTAATAGCATAGAAACAATCAATAATCCAAAAACAAACCCATAAATCAATGCCTGTTTGGTAATTGTAAAATAATTATTTTGATACAGCACATCCATTCCTTCGCTTACAAAGATGGGATTAGTTACAGTAATCAAAAATAATAGAACTAATAAATATTTTATTGATTTTTTAAATCTAGTAACATTACTTTTAAAACAAACTAAAACCAAACTGATAAATCCAGCTGTAATTACTACATAATGACTTTGAATGATCATTAATAATAACATCGAGGTAATATATGAAAATAATACTAATGGATGGCTCTGTCTAAATGACTTTATGACCATGTTAAATCGTTTCCCCCTGAACAACTGTACATCCATCTAATCACATCTCCTTCATTTACGGTTTTCTTATTAGCTCCTACTTTGACATACTGACCATTAACACTATACATCCAACCAGACGAACCATCATAAATTGAATTTAATATTTGCTCTGGTAGATAGGCTATTTCTTCAACATAACTATTATCTCTAATTTTTAAACTTATGTTATGTTCTTGACAGACCTGTTTTAAAACATCCAATACTGTAGCATTAGCAGCCACCTGAATATCACTGCTGTTTAAAACTATGCCGTTTTTAGGAATAAAATTGACATACCCGGGTTTAATATTATCAATATTATTCAATAATGTGTGACACTCAATTGCAATAGTAACTGTTATTCCTTGCTTATCTTGAGTAGATGGACTACTAACATTTTGATTATCACTTTTTGATTGACTTTTAGTGTTTTTTGATGAATTTTGTTTATTTGTAATACTAGTGTCATTTGAATCAGTATTTTCATTAACACTATTTTCAATAACATTATTAGATACAATTACTAAACCTGTTGCGCTATTTTCCTTAGCTTCTGTTTTAATAACTGTCTCACTTTGATTATTATTTTGACACCCAGTCAATAAAATTATAAAAATAAGAAAAATTGAGATAATTTTTTTCATAATAAAAAATCCTTTCTAAAAAAGTGCGCATGAAAGGACTCCCAACTGACATAAATAGAACTACTCTATCATCCGTAAAGTGTATCCTAAGATAATGGCAAGTATTCCGGCTTCGATTCTTCATCGCGACACCTTCCCAGATGGCTCCAGTGGTTTATTTGTCTTGACTCCTCGTTACGGCGGCGGGACCGCTCTTGATTTTCACAAGCTTCCTTATTAATGTAATTAAACAACCATTAAATATGCGTGTATTTTATTTATAACCAATTATACATCAAAGAAACAAAATTGGAAGTTGAACTTCCATTTTTAGATAATTCCACAAAAAAAACATAGCCAAAGCTATGTCCAATGTCATTAAGTTAAGATTTTAATGACAATCGATGGTTATATTGCAAATATGCCCTCTCTTTTTTATAAAATTTTTATCATTTTTAAAAGAAAAATATTGACATTGCAACGATAGTGTGCGGC
>NZ_CALUXO010000023.1 GCF_944324745.1 uncultured Thomasclavelia sp.
CCAGCTAAGCATTATGGCATTATGTGTGCCCCATTAATCGGACCAATTGATTTGTCTAACTATTTAGATAATGATAAAATTGAACAAATTATTGTTGGTGGTGAAAATTATGATGGCAGTCGTCCCTGTCATTACGAGTGGGTTTTGAAAATGTATTTTCAAGCCAAAAAGCATCGAGTAAAATTTTGTTTTATTGAAACGGGTACTTATTTCATAAAAAATAATAAAGGTTATTATATTCCAGCTAAGAAAAAGCAAAGTCAGTTAGCTTTTAAATCAAAATTACAATATCGGGGGAAACCAATTGAATTTAATTTACCCAAAGATGATTATCAAATTCATTATCGTCAAGGATGTTATCAATGTGGTTCACGATTAATTTGTAATGGGTGTAGTGATTGTGGACGTTGTCATGAAGCAATAGTTACTAAAGAAGAGATGGATAAATACGATTTCGATAATGCTTTTTTTGAATGATTAACAAATCTTGATAGGATGTATATATCTTTTTGATTGTTTATTTTAAAGCAATTAAAAATCAACTTCATAAAATACTTTATCAAAAAAATGATTGCAATTATAATTTAATTAAGTTATAATTTTATTTGCCATTACAATAGGCGGCTTCGAACCATGTCAGGACCGGAAGGTAGCAGCATTAAGGAGTACCGTTTATGTGTAGTGGCTTTTTGTTTAAAGGAGAAATTAGATGGATCAAGATTTAGAATTTATGAATTTAGCCTATGAAGAAGCTGCAAAATGTTTAGAAATTGATGAAGTGCCAGTTGGAGCAATTATTGTAAAAGATAATCAGGTTATTAGTAGCGCTCACAATTTAAGAGAAACTACTAAATTAGCTACGGCTCATGCCGAAATAATTGCAATTGAAGCAGCATGTCGGAAATTAGATTCATGGTATCTTGATCAATGTACGTTATATGTTACTTTAGAACCATGTTTAATGTGTTCAGGAGCGATTATTAATAGTCGAATAAAACGAGTTGTTTTTGGCGCAAATGAATCAAGATGGTTAGCTTTAACTAGTATTTATCAAAGTGAAAAACCAGTCAATCATTGTCCTGAAATAACTGCTGGGATAATGGAAGAACAATGTTCAAAAATAATTAAAGACTATTTTAAAAATAAAAGAAAGAAGGGTAAAAGTTAGAGAATTTATCCTTTTTTTATAGTATAATGGTGGAAGTGAGGAGTGAGTGTTATGTCATATAAAGCTTTATATCGATCTTATCGACCACAAACGTTTGAGGAAGTAGCCGGTCAGGAACATATTATTACAACTTTAAAAAATGCCATTAAAGAAAATCGTATTGCACATGCTTATTTATTTGCCGGTCCTCGAGGAACTGGAAAAACAACCGTAGCTAAATTATTAGCTAAAGCTTTAAATTGTACTGGTGAAAATCCGCCATGTGATCAATGCGATAACTGTAAAGCAATAACTAATGGTGAGCATCCAGATGTTATTGAAATCGATGCTGCCAGTAATAATGGGGTTGACGAAGTTCGTGATTTAATTGATAAAGTCAAATATGCGCCAATCAATGGTAAATATAAAGTCTATATTATCGATGAAGTTCATATGATGTCATCAGGGGCTTTTAATGCTTTATTAAAGACGCTAGAAGAACCACCAGCTCATATTGTCTTCGTTTTAGCAACCACGGAGCCTCATAAAATCTTACCGACAATTATTTCTCGTTGTCAAAGATTTGATTTTAAAAAAGTAGATGATCGTGACATTGTTAAAAGAATGGAATATGTTTTAGATTCTGAAAATAAAAAATATGATCCTAATGCATTAACCATTATCGCTAAACTGGCAGATGGTGGTATGCGTGATGCATTAAGTATTCTTGAACAATGTTTGGCTTATAATAATGAAATTACTGTTGATAATGTCAATGAAGTATATGGTTTATTATCAATGGATAATAAAATTAGATTTATTAAACAATTATTATCTAAAGATATAAAAGGTGTTTTAGAATCTTTAGAGGTAATGTTAAGTGGTAGTATTGATATTAAACGATTAACATTTGATCTAATTGATGTATTAAAGGATGTAATTATTTATAAAAATACTCAAGATTTATCAATTTTATTTGTCTTAACTAAATCAGATATAGATAGTTTAGCACCGTATATTTTAGTTGAGGAAGCTTTTGATATTATCGATATTTTAATTGATGCAAGTAATCATTATAGTCAATCAATTAATGCCGATACATATTTTGAGCTGGCAATGCTTAAAATATGTAATAAAATAAAGGATGAAAATAAAGCAGCTATATCCGATGAAGCAGTTGTTACTATTAATCAAAAACCAGATCCAATTATTGAAGAAACAGCAACTGATATTCAAGATAGCCAAGATGATGAATTTGATTACCAGGAGGAAGTTGATTATCAAACCGAAGAGCCTGATTATCAGGAAATTAATGAAATAATTGATGATGAAATAGTTAATGATAAAGAAAAAAATGTAAAAGAAATTAAAGATGATTTAATAATAGAATCTAAGAATACTGATATAAATACAGAAGAGCCTGCTCCAGAAAAAACAAAACAAGTTAATATCGAAGTATCTTTTGATGATATTTTAAATATTCTGGTTCAAGCTAAACGACCTGTTTTAAATGAAATAAAGGAAAAATGGCCAGTAATCGCTCGCTATCGATTTAATTTAAATACCGCTAAATATGCTTCAATGCTCTGTGATGGAACGCCTGTAGCAGCCGGAGATGGCGGAATCATTTTAGCTTTTGATCATCAACCAAGTGTTAATGAAGTTAATGAAACCAAAAATTATTATCAATTGAAGAAGTTTTTAAATGAAGTTCTTGGTGCTAGTTATGATTTTATTGCCGTAAAAAGTAGTGAATGGCCAGATATTAGAAACAACTATATTGAATTAATGCGCTCTGGCAAATTACCAGAACCCCAACCAATCGTCTTACACCACATTGGTCAAGAAGAAGATGAAAAAGCAGAACTGAATGATGCCCAATCGTTAGCTTTGGAACTATTTGGCGATATAGTTGAATTTGAAGAATAGGAGGAAAATATGAATTATCCGCAAGCATTTCAAGATTTAGTAGATTGTTTTAAACGTTTACCGGGAATTGGTGGTAAAAGTGCTGAAAGATTAGTTTATCATGTTTTATCAATGGACAAAAAATATGTTGATGAATTTGCCGAGTGCTTAAGCACCATTCAAGAAAAGATTCATTATTGTAAAAAGTGTGGTAACATTTGTGAAGGAGATTGTTGCGATATTTGCAGTGATCCTAGTCGTGATCAAACAACTATTTGTGTTGTTGAAAGTCCTAAAGATGTATTTGCAATGGAAAAAGTGAAAGAATACCATGGTTTATATCATGTTTTACATGGAGCAGTCTCAATCATGGATGGTAAAACAATGGAGGATTTAAATATTTCATCACTGTTCGATCGTTTAAATGACCAAACTAAAGAAGTAATAATTGCAACTAATCCTACTCGTGATGGTGAAACTACAGCTTTATATTTAGCAAAATTATTAGCTAAGAAAAATATTAATACTAGTAGAATTGCTAATGGATTACCAATTGGAAGTAATATTGATTATGCTGATGAGCTTACTTTATTAAAATCATTGGAGGGAAGAAAAAAAATATAACCAGTTCATATAATTTATTGAGGTGGTTTATGAAGAAATTTATTGTCTCTTTTATTAGAGCAGTATTTATTTTATATATATTAAATATCATAACTAATGATTACTTCAGCTATAATTTTTTAAACTTATTTATTTTAACAATGTTATCTTATCCAGGGATAATTCTTATTTATTTTTTATCAATAATTTAAAAATCCGGATTGCTCCGGATTTTTTGTTAGTCAATTGGAATATATGTTTTTGTTTCCACTTGTTTTGGTGCTTCTTTTGGTAACGTGATTATCAATTCACCATTACTGTAGCTGGCTTTGATATCTTCTTGTTTGACACTGTCACCAACATAGAAACTTCTTGAACAAGATCCACTGTAACGTTCTTGACGAATGATGTTTCCTTCATTGTCTTTTTCATCATTGTTTGTTGCCTTATTGGCACTAATATTCAAATATCCATCTTTTAATTCAATTGAAATGTCATCTTTTGAAAAACCAGGTACTTCCATTTCTAACTGATAATTATCTCCAACTTCTTTAACATCAGTTTTCATCAAGCTTGAAGTATTAGTTCCTCTAAAGAAAGGATCACTAAACATGTTATCAAATACATCATCAAAAGTTGCAAATCCAGGTAGTAATTTCATATAAATCATCTCCTTTTAAATTTATCCATTGAAATTACTTCATGAATAATCATCTTTTTCTTTT
>NZ_CALUXO010000024.1 GCF_944324745.1 uncultured Thomasclavelia sp.
TCCTGAGCCAGGATCAAACTCTCCATTGTTTATATCCTTTTAGGCTTTTCGCCTTTGCTCTCTCTTTTTTCTTTGACGTGTTTGTAATTTATTCTCGATTCTGTTCAGTTTTCAATGTCCTCTTCCGGCTCTTTCGCCGACTTATTTATCCTACACTCTTTCGAGCCTTTTGTCAATCTTTTTTTCGACTTTTCCCTGAGTGCAAAGTTATTCTATCATTAATATTTACATTTGTAAAGTTTTTTATTCATTTTTTTACTTTTTTTTAACAAAAAGGTATCGGTTTTAAACCGATACCTGATTAACAATCTTTTATCAATGAATTTTTAAAGCATTCTTTCTAATCTTGCACGACGTTTCTTAGCATCATTTAAACATTTTTCCATCAATTCATCAGCATGATCTGGATTGACTTTTGATAACTGTGCAAAACGGTTTTCTGATAATAAGAAGTTTTTAAAGTTATCATAATTAGGTGTTTTTGAATCTAATTGCAATGGATTTTTACCTTGATCTTCTAATCTTGGATCATATCTTAATAAGTTAAAGTATCCACAAGCAACCGCTTCTTTTTGTTGTCTTTGATGGTTTGCTAAACCACCTTTAATTCCATGTTCAGCACATGGAGCATATGCTATGATCAATGATGGACCATTATAACTTTCAGCTTCTTTTAATGCTTTAATTGTTTGAGCAGTATTAGCTCCCATAGCAATTTGAGCTACATATACATGACCATATGCCATAGCGATTTGAGCTAAATCTTTTTTAGCAACTGATTTACCACCAGCTGTAAATTTAGCGATTGAACCAGCTTGTGATGATTTAGAAGATTGACCACCAGTATTAGAATATACTTCAGTGTCTAAGACTAAGATATTAACATTTTGATTATTAGCAATAACATGGTCTAATCCACCATAACCGATATCATAAGCCCATCCATCACCACCAATGATCCATTGAGACTTAGAAACTAAATCACCTTCATGATTTAATATTTCTTTAATTGGTTCATTTGCTGAAGCTTTGACTGCATCTAAAATCTTAGGTGCAAGTTCTCTTTCCTTTTCACGATTTCCTTTATTTTCAAGATAATCTTCCAATAATGCTTTTAATTCAGGTTCACAATCATCTTTATTTTCTTCCATGATTTTCATCATGTGACCTTCCTTATAATTTTCAGCAAGTTTCATACCGAAACCATATTCAGCATTATCTTCAAATAATGAGTTAGCCCAAGCAGGTCCTTCACCATTTGGATCAATTGTACAAGGCGTTGAAGGAGTTGAACCTCCATAAATTGAACTACATCCAGTTGCATTAGCAATCATCATATCTTTTCCAAATAATTGTGAAACTAAACGATAATATGGAGTTTCACCACAACCACCACAGGCACCAGAAACTTCAAAATATGGTCTCATAAATCCGACACCTTTAGCAGTAGTCAATGGATATTTATCATCACGATATTTAACATTAGCATACATATAATCAGCAAGTGGTGCATGTACTAATTCTTCTTTGACACCAACCATTTCTAGAGCTTTTTGACCTTTTTTACCTGGACATTCAGTTACACACAAACCACATCCAACGCAGTTATCTGGTGACACTTGAATACGATATACTAATCCATCAACATTTTTACCCATTGGTTTTAATACATCATCAGAAATATCTTCTGGTAAATTAGCCATTTCTTCTTCATCTAACAAGAATGCACGAATAGTAGCATGAGGACATACCATTACACAGTTATTACATTGAATACAGTTATCTTTGTTCCAACGTGGTACTTGAATAGCAATTGCTCTTTTTTCTTTAATTGCTACACCAGATTTCATCGAACCATCAAGTTTATCCATGAAAGCTGAAACTGGTAAATCATAACCGTCCAAACTATTAATTACAGAAACGAAATTATCAAAATGTTCATCTCCTGTTTTTGTCTTAGTATTAATAACTGTTAAATCAGACCAAGCTGGATCAACACTTACTTCTTCAATTGCATCTTTTCCAGCATCAATTGCTTTATAGTTTAATTCAACAATGGCATCACCTTTTTTACCATATGTCTTTTTAGCCATTTCTTTCATGTATTCAACAGATTTTTCAATAGGTAAAATTTGTGGATTCAAAGCAAAGAATGCAGATTGTAAAATTGTATTAGTTCTTCTTCCCATACCAATTTCATCAGCAATCTTATTGGCATTAATAATATAGAATTTAGCATGCTTATCTGCTAATTGTTTTTTAACACGGTTAGGCAAATAATCAATTATTTCTTCCTTAGAAAATTCAGTATTTAATAAGAAAGTTCCACCATCTTTTAAATTCTTTAACATGTCATATTTAATAACATAATTATCTAATGAACATGAAATAAAATCAGCATTATTTACATAATATGTTGCTCTAATTGGTGTATGACCAAATCTCAAGTTAGAACGAGTGGCACCACCAGCTTTTTTAGAATCATATGCAAAATAAGCTTGTGAATATAAATCAGTATGATCACCAATAATCTTAATTGAAGATTTATTAGCAGATACAGTACCATCAGAACCCAATCCATAGAATAGACAAGCAGTATAATCAGCATCTACATGGAAAGTAGGATCTTCTTTTAATGATAAGTTAGTAACATCATCGTTGATACCAATTGTAAACGATGTAAATGGATCATCATCTGATAAATGATCATAGACCGCTTTGATTTGGCGAGGAGTTGTATCTTTAGACCCCATACCATAACGACCACCAATTATTGTTTTAACATGATCAACATCTTTTAAGACACTAACTACATCTAGATATAGAGGTTCTCCAGTAGCTCCCATTTCTTTAGTACGATCCAATACTGCTACTTTTTCTACTGTTTCTGGTAAAACTGCTAATAAATATTTTGCAGAAAATGGTCGATATAGATGTACTTTAATTAAACCAAGCTTTTCTCCTCTTTTTTCTAATTCATCAATTGTTTCTTTAATTGTTTCAGTTACTGAACCCATAGCAACGATAACTTTAGTTGCTTCTGGATCACCATAGTATGTAAATGGTGCATAATGTCTTCCTGTAATCTCAGAGATTTTTTGCATGTAATCATTGACAATTTCCACAACTGCAGCATAATGTTTATTTTGCGCTTCACGTCCTTGGAAATAGATATCATCATTTTCTGCTCCCCCTCTTTCGATTGGATTAGTATGAGGGTTTAAAGCATTTTTCTTAAAACGAGCAAGTGCTTCCTTATCTAATAAACTTTCAAGAACATCATAGTCCATTACTTCTACTTTTTGAATTTCATGTGATGTTCTAAATCCATCAAAAAAGTGCATTACAGGAACTGATGCTTTGATTGCAGTTAAGTGAGCAATACCACCTAGATCCATTACTTCTTGAACAGAGTGAGAACAAATCATCGGCATTCCAACTTGACGACATGCATAAATATCTTGATGATCTCCAAAAATATTTAACGCTCTTGTTGCAAGGGCTCTTGCTGAGACATGGAAAACACCTGGTAACAATTCACCAGCAATTTTATATAAATTAGGAATCATCAATAATAAACCTTGAGATGCAGTGAATGTAGTAGCTAATGCACCACCTTGAAGTGCTCCGTGAACGGCACCAGCAGCTCCAGCTTCAGACTGCATTTCAATAACATTAACAGGTGAACCAAATATATTTTTCTTTCCTTGAGCGGCCCACGCTTCAGCATTTTCAGCCATTGGAGATGATGGTGTAATTGGATAAATACTAGCTACTTCAGTAAACGCATAAGCGACGTGTGCGGCAGCTGTATTACCATCCATTGATAAAAACTTTTTAGCCATTTCTTTTAATCCTCCTTTTGCATAACATTATTATACTACTTTGCTTATATGATTGTCAAAAGACTTTACTCGAACCTAAGTACTATCTATCATCTTTCAAACAACCAAAAATAATCACTCAACAGTATAATAATTATTCAATAACACATAATAAATATCTTATCTCTTTTTATTTTTCTTAAAAATATCTCACAAATATTTGTTTGTATTATTTATTAATAATATACTCCTAATCACATAAAAAATACAATACCCAAAACACATAACACTATACCTAAAAAACATACTAATAAAAAAGATTGGCATATCCTATTGATACACCAATCAAACTATTAATTTTTTAAACTTAAATAAGAGGCAATAGCTCCAAACAAATAAATAATAAGTGTCTGTAAGCTTCCAGTAAAAAAATAACGAAAACAGAATTTAAACAATTCGATTATCACCGGTAAACCCCAAAATGGGATATACATCAAAGCATAAATAGCATTACCAAGAATAATTCCAATCAAAAAACTGAAAACTGAAACAATTGCCAGCTGCTGACCACTTTTATTCAAAACCCTTTGAATACCTCGAGCTTGCAATATCCCAATAATAATTGCAAATAACGAAAGATTAAAACCTAAAAAATTAGTTATAACATTTAAGATAATCCCCGCTACTGTAGTAATAGCAACCCCAACAAAAAACGCTACAAACCAATCGCCAACTTTAACTTTTTCATAGTTATGCTGATTAAAAAAAGCTCTTGCTTCCCGTTTTTGTTTATAGTCCTGATATTTTTCTTTAAATCCCATTTACCGTTCTTCCTCTACAATTTGTTTAATATAAGCACTTACTTTATCCTTCAAATCATCCCGATTTAATGCAAAATCAATTGTTGCTTTAATAAAACCAAATTTATCACCAACATCATAACGAATACCTTCAAAATCATAAGCATAAACTGCCTGAATATCCATCAATCGTTTGATAGCATCAGTCAACTGAATTTCACCGCCAGCCCCTTTTTCTTGAGTCTCTAGCAACTCAAAAATCTTTGGTGTAAGAACATATCTTCCTAAAACAGCCATATCACTAGGAGCATCTTCAATTGCTGGCTTTTCTACCATATCATTTAATTTTACTAAACGACCATTATCTTCAACTGGATGTGATCTTGATGGACTAACAATCCCATATTTGCTGACATCATCATGATTGATCGTTTGAACCCCAACAACTGAAGCCTCTTTTTTCATATAACTGTCGATCAATTGTTTTAATGCTGGCTTACCTCCATCATTGACAACAACATCATCACCTAATAACACCGCAAAAGGTTCATCACCGATAAACGATTTAGCACATAAAACGGCATGTCCTAATCCTTTAGGTTCTTTTTGACGAATATAATAAATATTAGCCATATTGGCAATATCCTGAATCATTTTGACTTGTTCCATTTTACCAGCCTCTGTTAAACGGGCTTCTAACTCATATGATTTATCAAAATGATTTTCCATTGAATGCTTATTGGAATTAGTAATAATCAGTATTTCTTCAATACCACTATCAACTGCTTCTTGAATAATATATTGAATTGTTGGAGTATCAACAATTGGTAACATTTCCTTTGCTAAAGCTTTAGTTGCTGGTAAAAACCGTGTACCCAGCCCAGCTGCTGGAATAATTGCTTTTTTAACTCTCTGTTTCATTTTTTCCCTCCATAAATTATAAGTTTTTAATTAACTAAATTATGATAACTATTTTTCCATATTGCCTTAGGAATAAATTTAATTATCCCAATTGTAGCTATAAAACCTCCAATCATTCCTGAAATATGGCCTGCTAAAGAAATAGATGGCACTAATAATGATATTAAAATCATTAAGATAACGCTAGGAGCTATCTGTTTAAACAAATAAGCATATATATTTTTAAATTTCCATGCCAATGCCAATAAAGCTCCCATCAATCCAAAAATAACGCCTGAAATGCCACCCATAACACTGTTGCCACCATTACCAGTAACTATATAGTACAAACATGGCAACATCGTAGTAGCTAAAGCCGAAATTATAATCACAATTAAATATCTTTTCATCCCTAATAGCTGTTCCATTACAGATCCTAGATTAATCAACGAATAACAATTACAAAAAATATGCATTATTCCAAAATGAATTAAATTAGCTGTTATTAAACGATAATACTGATGTAAATCAATCACCAGAATCGGATTAAAACCATCAGCCTCAATTCCTTGATAAGCATTCATCTCAAATCCATAACGAATAGTAGTATAGCCATAAACAACTACACATAAAACAACTAATAAACTAGTTACTGGAAATCTTCGATAGTCATAATTCATTTTATTCTCCTAAAAATTCAAAAATTGACATCTGATCAATATTAACTTCATTATTTTCAACTTCTTTTTTATTTTTTTCATAAATAGCATCAAATGAATCTGAAGATAAAAGATCATCGGTAAATATTGGAGTGACTCCCATATCTAACAGCCGATCATTACCTAAATAAATTCCCTCAATAGCCAAAGGAATCGTCCACTTATTATGAAGATTCTGCAAAGCTGTAAACCAGGTAGCTCCATTGTTTATCGTACTGGAAACAACTATTTGATATTTCGATAAAGCACAAACATAGGTATTTCGATCTATTGCATTTGTAACATCAAAATAAGAGTTAGGATCTTCAGCACAAAGCATAACCAATTGTCCTGATTTAATAAATCGACTATAAGTTTTTTGTTTAGCAGTTAACCGTTCACAAACAAAATTAACACAATTGCAGCCATGATTTAATGCATAGCGCAAAGCAACATTATCAATTCCTTTAGAATCATGAGAAACATAGACATAGTTTTCATCAATTGCTTTATCAATTAACCGTTTGGTATAAAGGCGATCTTTTTTAGTTACTTTTACTAACCCCATCAAAGATATTCCTTCATTTACAATTCGGATATCACCGCAATAAAACAAATACAATGGGGCTCTTTTTTTCAAATGTTTGGTTAAAGAAACCGGAAAATCATCTTCGTATTTTGTCGTGATATTAATATTATTCTTTTCAAAATTATTTAAGATACTCAAAAAAATATTCAATGTTTTAATTCGTTTATACATCTTATAAGCAACGAATTCATTAATTTCTAGTAATTCCTCTAACTCCATCTGGCTTAGCGATAACAAATCCGAAGGGCCACTTAACCCCTGTTTTTTGATTCCTTTTTCTACTAACAACCATTCCTCTGTTGATAAAGGGGGTTCTTTATAGGCTTTCAAGCGCGCACAAAATAACATCATTGCGATACTATCTAGATTCAAGCGTATTTTTCCCATTATTCATCCCCCCTAATATTCATTAAAAATTTGTTTAATCTCATTTAAATCATTAGTAACTTTTAATGATAACATTAATAAAACTCGTGCCTTTTGTCCTGATAATGTATTAGATGGCACACATTTTTGATGTGGATCAAAATATTCATCTTCGTAAACAATCCCCTGATGAACCCTTGAAGAGCGAACAAATATAATTCCTTGATCACTCAACTCTTCAATTACTTGCAGCCATTCATCACTATAGTCTCCACGACCGCTACCAATAATCACAATTCCTTTACAAGTTTCCGCCAGATATTTTAAGATTTCACCAGAAGCACCTGCATAATAATAAGCAATTCCAACTTTTGGTAAGTCATTTAAAGAAATTTGACTAAACATCGATTGCAACGTATGTTTTTTAAATGTTCTTGAAAACATCATTACCTGATCGTCAATCATATATCCTAAACACCCAAAATCTTTTTGATCAAAAGCATCAGTTTTAAAACTGTTAGTTTTTTGAATATCACGTCCAGAATAAATCGTACTAGAAAAAACTGCCATCACGCCATGTCCTAAGGCCTGATCATTAGCAGCTAGACACACAGCTTGATATAGATTCAATGGTCCATCAGCACTGGTAGCACTAGCCGGACGCATGGCACCAGTCAAAACAACTGGTTTATAAGTATGTACTGTTAAATTTAAAAAATAGGCTGTTTCATCTAAAGTATCTGTACCATGAGTTACAACAATACCATCGACATGATCATCTCTGGCAAGTTCATTTATTTTATTAACTAAAACAACCCAATGTTCTTCATTCATTTCATTACTATCAAAATTAAATAACTGGATAGCTTCAATATTAGCAACTTCATTTATTAATGGAATAGTATCAATGATTTGAGTGATATCAATTGTTCCAGCATGATAATTAGCTGTTTTACCAACTTGACCACTACCTGCTATTGTACCTCCAGTTGCAACTATGACAATATTTTTCATCTAATCACCAAATCCATTATAACAAATTAATCAGCTAAGAAAAAGAAAAAACGTCTCTTTATTCAAGAGACGTCAGTTTTCTTAAATTATTTATCTGCTTCAATAACTTTATCTTTATTATGTTCTAAGATAATTTCTTCTGCAGCAGCTTGCGCAGCAGCTAATCTTGCTACTAATACACGATATGGTGAACAAGATACATAATTTAATCCTACTTTATGACAGAATTTAATTGATTCTGGGTCACCACCATGTTCTCCACAAATACCAAGTTTGATATTTGGACGAGTGCTACGACCTTTTTTAGCTGCAATATCAATTAATTGACCAACACCTTTTTGATCTAATGAAACAAATGGGTCAACTTGGAATACTTTCTTATCGATATAATCAGGTAAGAAACTTCCGATATCATCACGTGAGAATCCAAATGTCATTTGAGTTAAGTCATTTGTACCAAATGAGAAGAATTCAGCGTGTTTAGCAATTTCATCAGCAGTTAATGCAGCTCTAGGAATTTCAATCATTGTACCAATCTTGTATTCAATGTTAGACCCTTTAGCTTTTTTAGCTTTTTCAATTGCATTTACTACATTATGTTTTACATATACGATTTCAGCTTCAGTACCAATTAATGGTAGCATGATTTCAGGAACAATAGTGCATCCTAATTCTTCTTCAACAGCAATTGCTGCATCAATGATAGCTGTAACTTGCATATTATAAATTTCAGGATAAGTAACTGCTAAACGTGAACCACGATGTCCTAACATAGGGTTGATTTCTTTTAATGAAGCACCTTTAGCTTTTACTTCTTCTAATGTTTTACCTAATTTATCAGCAACAGCTTGATATTCATCATCTGTATGAGGTAAGAATTCATGAAGAGGTGGATCTAATAAACGTACAGTAACTGGTAAACCAACCATTGCACGATAGATTCCTTTAAAGTCTTCAACTTGGAATTTATATAATTCATCCAATGCTTTGATTCTTTCTTCAACAGTATCAGATAAAATCATTTGTCTTACATATTCAATTCTGTCACCTTCAAAGAACATATGTTCTGTACGGCATAATCCAATACCTTCAGCACCAAATTTGATAGCTACTTCAGCATCTTTAGGGCTATCAGCATTAGCACGAACAGCTAATTTTTTAACTTCATCAGCCCAGCTCATTAATTCAGCA
This sequence comes from uncultured Thomasclavelia sp., assembly GCF_944324745.1. Lineage (GTDB taxonomy): Bacteria > Bacillota_I > Bacilli_A > Erysipelotrichales > Coprobacillaceae > Thomasclavelia. Next base: position 9,383 of record NZ_CALUXO010000024.1, read on the forward strand.
AAATCACCAGTTAATTCAGATTCTTTTACTTCTAAGACACCTTTGTATACTTTACCAGTAGTACCATCTAATGATAATTCAGTTCCTTCTGGATAAGTTACTCCGTCAATTGTAAATGTTTTAGCATCATAATCGATTGATAAACCTTTAGCACCAACGATACAGCATTTACCCATACCACGAGCAACTACGGCTGCATGGCTAGTCATACCACCAGTAGAAGTTAAGATACCTTCGCAATCAACCATACCTTGAATATCTTCAGGAGAAGTTTCATGTCTTACTAATAGTACATTTTCACCAGCTTCTCTCATTTCATGAACTTTATCTGCTGTTAAGTATACTTTACCAGAACCAGCTCCTGGTGAAGCAGGTAAACCTTCAAGAACTTCTTCAGCATTTTTCAAAGCTTCATCATCAAAGTTTGGATGTAATAATTGAGAAACTTGATCTGCTTCAATTCTTGTTAAAGCTTCTTGTTTAGTAATTAAACCTTCATGTACTAAATCAACAGCAATTTTTAAAGCAGCTTGACCTGTACGTTTACCATTACGAGTTTGTAAGATAAATAGTTTTCCATTTTCAACAGTAAATTCACAGTCTTGCATATCACGATAGTGATTTTCTAGACCTTTAACGATTTTTACTAATTGTGCATAGATTTCTGGCATATCTTCTTCTAATTTTGAAATTTTTTGAGGTGTTCTAATACCAGCAACAACGTCTTCACCTTGAGCGTTAATTAAATATTCACCATAAATATGATTATCACCATTAGCAGCGTTACGTGTGAATAATACACCTGTACCAGAATCATTTCCCATGTTACCAAATACCATTTGTTGAACGTTTACAGCAGTACCTAAATCATGAGAAATTCCATTTAAGTTACGATAGATAATAGCACGTTCATTGTTCCAAGATCTAAATACAGCTAAGATTGCTCCCATTAATTGTTCTTTAGCATCTTGTGGGAAATCTCTACCTAATTCAGTTTTGAAGATTTCTTTGTATTGAGGAATAATGATATTTTCGAAATCTTCTGCAGTGATATCCAAATCACTTTCATAACCGTTTTTAGTTTTTAATTCAGTTAATTTTTCTTCAAATTTTTCTTTATCAACTTCGCATACAACATCACTATACATTTGGATAAAACGACGATAGCTGTCATAAGCAAATCTCTTGTTATTAGTACGTTTGGCAACAACTTCAACAGTTTGATCATTTAAACCTAAGTTCAAGATTGTATCCATCATACCTGGCATTGAGAATTTAGCACCAGAACGTACTGAAACTAGTAATGGGTTTTCTAAATCTCCCAATTTTTTTCCTGCTAATTTTTCAAGTCTTTCTAGGCATTCATCAATTTGTTTTTTCATTTCATCATTGATAACTTGCCCATCAGCATAGTATTCATTACATGCTTCTGTTTTAACAGTGAAACCTTGAGGTACTGGTAACCCTAAATTAACCATAGCAGCTAAGTTAGCACCTTTACCACCAAGAAGGTCACGCATCATTTCGTTACCTTCACTAAACATATAAACATATTTTTTCATTCAATCTAATCCTCCTTAGAATCAATCCATGAGTATATTATACACATCTTAGACCACCGGTTCAAGTGTAAGCGGTTTAAAAATTATTTTTTTAAAAAGAGATCGCTCTCTTTAGCGCTATCTAACTAGCGACTATTAGCAATCTCAATTTCAACTCGACGCTTTTTAATTTTTTGACGATGACACTTAACCACTACCTGCTCTAATACAGCTTTTTTAATATCTACAAAAGTAAATTTTCTTTTAATATCAATATCACCAATATCTTCTTTTTTGATTTTTGCATGAGAAATCAAAAAATCAATCAATAAAGGAATGCTTACTCCATCCATCTTTCCAGCACTTAAAAAAATTCGGACATAATCACCACTACCCTTAGACGTTTCTTTGATCGCATCTCTTTTATAATCATAGCCTAAACGATCTTGATAAAGCATTTGCAACATGGCTGCAGCAAAATCTGGTAATAATGATGGATCTAGCTCATTGATAATTGATTTAAACTTTTTATGTTGATTAGATAAAACCACATCTTCTACCTGACTGATCAAGGTTCCAACTTTATTTTGATATATTTCCTGTAAAGTTGGTACTTTAGCTTTACTAATAGTTGTTTTAGTAGCTAATTCAATTTGATTTAAAAAACCTTTTTCTTTAGGTGTAATAATTGTGTAAGCAACCCCTTCTTTATTAGCTCTTCCAGTTCTGCCAATTCTATGAACATACGATTCAATATCTTGTGGCAATTCATAATTAATTACATGGGTTACATTTTCAACATCAATCCCTCGAGCAGCTACATCAGTGGCAATTAAAAAATTAATTGTTCCTTCTTTAAATTTTCTTAATGTATTCATGCGGTGATTTTGATTCAAATCACCATGCATAGCTTCAACATTATATCCTGATTGCTGCATTTTTTCGGTTACCTCATCAACACTGCGTTTAGTACGACAAAAAATAATTCCTGATTGAATATCTTCAGCATCAATTAAACGGCAAACTGTTTCAAAGCGATCTTTATGCTTGACTTCATAATAATATTGTTTTACTGATGTTGCCGTTACTTGTTTTGACGAAATTTTTATATGCTGGTAGTTTTCGTTCATATAATTTTTGGCAATATTCTTGATTGCCTCAGGCATGGTTGCTGAAAACAAAACAGTTTGACGCTGACTATCTATTCCCTTTAAAATCGTTTCAATATCTTCTACAAAGCCCATTTTTAACATTTCATCAGCTTCATCTAAAACAACATATTTAACTTCATTTAAATTCAGGACCTTACGACGCATTAAATCCATGATTCTTCCTGGCGTTCCAATAATAATATCAATTCCCTTTTTTATCTTTTTAATTTGGCGTTCTATCTCACTGCCACCATAGACACAAGCCATTCTACAATTACTATATTTATTAATTCGTAGTAATTCTTCATGAATCTGCATTGCTAGTTCTCGAGTCGGAGAAATAATGATAGCTTGTGGCAGTTTACTATCATTACTATTTATTTTAGAAATTAAAACACTCCCAAATGCTAAAGTTTTTCCAGTCCCAGTTTGAGCCTGACCGATTATATCAGCTCCGGTCATCAAAACTGGTATCGCTTTTTCTTGAATCTTTGATGGACTTGAAAATCCCATAGCATCAATTGCTTGTAAAACCTGAATACTTAAACCTAATTCATTAAACTTTTTCTTACTCATTTTTCATACCTTTCTAAATACCTGGAGAGTATATCATAGAAGCGTAATAGATACAAATTAATTTTTATATTTTCAAACACCATAATTATTGCTATAATCTAGACAAGGTGGTGATATCCATGGAAAAAATAATTTGGCAAGATCGTAAACATTTTATGTGGTTTCCCTTTAGTTTTACAAAATATGAAATCAAAAATGAACGTTTATACCAGGAAACTGGTCTAATAAGTACTCACTACGATGAATTATTGCTATATCGGGTTACTGATCTTTGTTTAAAACGTTCTTTAGCCCAAAAAATCTTTGGTACCGGAACAATTGTTCTATATACCAAAGCCGACAGTGATAAAGAAGTTTTGCTTAAAAATATCAAAAATCCTAAAGAAGTAAAAGATTTAGTTTCAAAATTAGTTGAAGAAGCTCGTAATCGCAAAAAAGTTGTTGGAAAAGAATTCTTTAATAATGATATCGAAATCGATGATGATTACGATTATTAAAAAACCGTCACTACATTTGAGTGACGGTTTTTACTGTTTCAGTTGCCAGATCATACTCTAAATAGTCTTCATGACTTTCAAATAATAAGTCCTGATCAACTGTCGATAACATATAAATAATTAGATTTAAAAAATAATAAACGAATTCAAAATCCTCTTTTTTCAAAGTATCATCCCGGTGTAATACAAAGATATTACGATAATTTCCTTGATACCCTTTGAAATATGCCCGATTAGCGTCATAGAAAGTAAACAAATATTCATACTTATCATTTTTTTGATCATCTAAATTATTATACACTCTAATTTCATATTTATCATGCAAAATATAATAAATAACGCGTATCCACAAATAACTAGTACCATTTTTAACTAGATGATAATTATAGATACCACTAAAACTCAGGCTTTTTAATGTTCCATAACAATCATTTAAAGTCTTATCAATAAAACTACGCTGAGTAGATGATAGATAATATTTCTGCTTAGGACGAACTCGATCCATATTTTTAGCTAATTTCATAAACTTCTTCATCGTCTCATCACTAGTTTCAAAAATATAATCCCATACATTAATATCAATTCGATAAGTATGCGTACCATCAGAAGTTATGTAGTGAATATTTTGTCCAAGCTCTAATTTTTCATCTAAAGTCGTTTCATCTAATGAATCAGAAGCTAAAATAATATACTCATGAACAAAAGCATAATCTTTAGTAACCGGTAAATCAAAGCGCTTATGAATAAGCAATCGTAATTGATCAAAAGTATTGATTGCATCAATATCAACTGTAATACTTTCTTCTCTATATTTTATTTTTAATCGAAATTTATTGGCCATAAATCCTCCATTATTCATTTACTTTGAACAATAATGCTGCCATATGTTTACATCGTCTGCCCCTAGAAGCATATGGGCAACTGCATGATAATTTTTTAATTTTTTGATTAGCAATCATAAGTGAAACTAGATAGTTTTCACTTCCAGCGACATTTCCAACGATCTGGTTTTCATCTTGAAAAATGATGGCAACTTTATCTTCCTGATACAAAGCTTGTCCTCGAGAAACGATCGAAGGCTGAAACAAACTTTGCCAATTATTAATGCTTACTTGTTTGCTTTGTTTTTGTTTTGTTTGATATTCAACAATTTTATCAAAACAAAATCTTGTTGCTTTGACATCTTCTAATGCATCATGAGCCTGAAATTGATACCCAAAATAATCAGCACAAACAGTCAATGATTTCCATTTATAACCCCAGGTACCCTTTTCTCCATATATTGGAGCAAATTCTTTCATAGGATCACGAAACTGATATTTAGAAATATCAAAACCATAGTTTTGCAAGATTCCCTGTTCAAAAGCGACATTATAACAAACAATAAAATCATATTGTTCAAAAACATTTTTTACTTCATCAATATATTCATCGAATGGTTTTTTATCTTTAACCATCAATGGCGAAATATGATGGACTTTTTGAGCCCCAGGCCATGAAAAATGATGTCGTGGACGACATAATTCATTATATAAAACTTCATCATTTTGATTAATAATAGCAAATTGAACAACCTCATCATTATGATATTTATTGAATCCTGTAGTTTCAAAATCCAAAACAATATATTGGCTTTTAGCCACAACATCACCTCACTTATTAGTAAGTTTATCATATTATTGAAAACATTACCATTGATAAATACTTTAGATTTATTTTTTACCTGCAATTGATCTCTTTAATTGTAAAATCATCCATTGCTTCCTGATTGAAATAAAAATGATAATTTTCATAATTATTATCTAGTTTAAACAAGTGAAGATATTCATGATAATACATATACTCTTTACCACTAAAATAAACATCCAATTGTTTAGCATCAGGAATTGTTTCAATTATCTGATAATCAAAATTACAGCTTTTTACCATAAGATAATCTTGTAAAGTTTCCTGATCCTTTAATATTAAAATTATGTCTTCATCTAAAAAATAAGGCTCTATATCACTATAATTATTTTCAATAAATTCTTTAGTTTCATTATCATTCATTAAAATAAGATTGCTTGAATTATCGATATTATGATCATAATTAATTTTATCTAATTTGGTATTCATCATTTTTTCATCAAAATTTATTTGATGATCTAAATAATATAACTCTCCTTCACTAGTATCTCCATAATTAGAATTTTGATTAAATAATAAATATGTTTCTTGACCATTACTATAACAATGAATTTTTAATACATTCTGATCATTTTTTCCAAAGAAATGTAATGTCCCTGTCCACTGATTTATACCATCGATAAACTGACTATGATTTCCGCTGATTTCTTTTAAATTATCAACATCTAAATAATTATTAATTGCATTAGACATATTTTGATCAAAGCGATAGTAAGGTTTCACTGATGTGGCTATCTCACTTTCTTTCATTTGCAAATCAACAGTTACCTGATTTATCATCTCTTCACTAACTAATAAATCTTTTCCCCTGTATTCACTGTAAAATTTTTGATGATCTAGATAATATTGGTAGCCTCCTAAAGCAATGATCAAAACAGCGGTTAGTAACAAAATAATTTCTGTTTTTTGGCGACGTTTTTTCCTTTTTAAATAATAAGCATTATAATCCAGCAGCTGTTCATAACTCAATTTTAAAATATTTACTAGCTTAGGAATCGTTTCAATATCTGGATAACCATGATTATTCTCCCAGCGTGAAATTGTTTTATTTGATACATGCAATTTTTTAGCCAGTTGACTTTGACTTAAACTATACTCTTGTCTTTTTTTCTTGAGCAAAGCACCAAACTGTTTATTTTCCACGATATCCCTCCTCTTTACATTATTGTATCAAGGTCAGCTACTTACGACAATTAAATAGCTGTCTACTTATCATAGACAGCTAACAATTAGTCATAATTTTAATTATTTCTTTATCAGTTTCTTTCATTCCCTCTTTACCTAGTCGCACCACATTGGCAATAGTATTTTCGACCCCTTTTTTAACTATACCGTCTCCATCTTTAAACTGTTGTCCTTGCAGATACATTTTGTATCCAAGAATTCCTGCATCAACACTAGCAGCAATTTTAGCAGCGCATGATGATTTAGCCCCATCACAAATTATCCCTGAAGTAATTGCCAGAGAATTAACAATAGTATGCGTAATGCATTTATAGTCGTAATCATGTAAATAGGCAATACCACATCCGGCCGCACACCCAGCACTAACAGCCCCACAATAAGCTGACAAACGACCCATACCTGATTTTTGATGAATAGCGATTAAATTAGATAAGACTAAAGCACGATATAATTTTTCTTTAGTAACATTTAATTCTTGAGCAAAAACAATTACCGGTAATGAAACTGTTAATCCCTGATTGCCACTTCCAGAATTAATAACGACCGGAAGTTCACAACCACTCATTCTAGCATCACTGCCAGCTGCTGCCCAAGCTTTAGCTCGAGTAACTACATCATCACCAGTAGTAAGTAAGACACTGCCAATATTAGCACCATAATTATTAGTCAATCCCTCTTTAGCAATAGCACTGTTATAATCAATCTGTCGCTTAATTATTTTTTCAATTTCATCAAGACTGACATTATTAGCAAATTCATAGATATCAGCAACATTTAAACAGTTTCGATCAACTGTATCTTCATGATGATCACCAGCGTCTAATTTTTTAAATATTTTTTTATTATTTTTTTCAATCAATACAATATTAGTATGTTGATCAATAATTCTAACTACAGCTGTTTGATTACCATTATAAAGAGTAATCTTAATATCTAAGACGTGTTCACTCTCTAATGGTTTAACTTCAATACAATTAAGGCTTAAAAAATCTTTTACTTCCTGGATTTTGGCTTCAGCAACATCAGAAATCACTTCTAATAATCGGTTAGAATCACCCGCAATAATTCCAACAGCAACAGCTGCTTCAATCCCTTTAAGTCCATGAGTGTTAGGAACAATAACACTTTTAACATTTTTAATAATATTGCCACTAAGTTCTACTAAACAATGGCTGGGAATACATCCAAGAACATCACGAGCTTTACTGGCACAATACGCTAAAGCAATTGGCTCGGTACACCCCATCGCAGGTACCAGTTCTTCTTTTAATATTTGAATATATTTTTGATATTTGTTTTTATCTAGGGTCATTTACTTTTCCTCCGTCATACCTAAATATTAATATCTTTTTTCTTTTTTTACAACCTTTGTTTTCACATTTTTTCTAATATCAATAATTTTTTATCATCTTAAATAAATCAATTTATTGTTGTAACCTCATCTTTATACATGTTACAATGGATAAAAACTAAAGAAGGAGTAACAATTATTATGAAACTAATTTTACCAGATAACTATGACCCTGTCTTAGATTTACGTCAAACACAGGAAGCAATTAAATACATTCGGGATACTTTTCAAAAAGAAATTGGAAAAGTATTAGGTGTAACACGGATTTCAGCGCCGTTATTTTTACCAAAAAACAGTGGGTTAAATGATAATTTAAATGGTTATGAACATCCTGTTTCTTTTGATATCAAAGAAATTCCTGGAGAAACTATCGAAGTTGTTCACTCATTAGCTAAATGGAAAAGAATGGCTTTAAAAAAATATGGTTTTAAAATGCACGAAGGACTTTACACTAATATGAATGCTATTCGTCGTGATGAAGAAGTTGACAACTTACATTCATATTATGTAGATCAATGGGACTGGGAAAAAATCATCGCCAAAGAAGAAAGAAATGAAGAAACATTAAAACATCATGTTCGCGAAATCTTTAAAGTTATTAAACATATGGAACATGAAGTATGGTATAAATATCCTCAAGCCGTTAATCCTCTACCTGATCAGATCCATTTTATTAGTTCACAAGAACTTGAAGATCGTTATCCTGATTTAACACCAAATGAAAGAGAAAATAAGATCTGTCAAGAATTAGGTTGCGTTTTTGTCATGGGAGTAGGAAAAAAATTAAAAAGTGGTATTAAACACGATGGACGTGCTCCTGATTATGATGATTGGGATCTAAATGGCGATATTTTGTTCTGGTTTGAACCATTACAATGCGCTTTGGAAATATCATCAATGGGAATTAGAGTGGATGAAGATACTTTAGTTAAACAATTAGAAATCGAAAATTGTTTAGACCGTTTGGAACTGCCATATCATAAACAAATTCTAAATAAAGAATTACCATATACAATTGGTGGTGGTATTGGTCAATCAAGACTTTGCATGCTTTTATTAAATAAAGTTCATGTAGGAGAAGTACAAGCAAGTATCTGGCCTGAAGAAATGGTCGAAGCTTGTGAAAAACATAATATTCATTTATTATAATATTTGCCGTATCAAATCTGATACGGTTTTTTTATAGAAAAATTTTAATTAAGAATTATTTTGGTTGTTATTGCCTAAAATCAAAGTATAATTAATTATAGTTTAAGATTAAACATATCTTAAATAGTTATTTTTGTTAAGAACACCTTAAGAATATGTAACGGTTTTGTAAGTTATCCCATTTTGCTTGAATTATTATAGAAATAATATTATCTTATTTCTGTGTAAAAAATAGGAGGAATTTTATTGATGAACGAATGTATGGATAATCGAGAATTATCATGGTTAAAATTCAATAACCGTGTATTATTGCAAGCTAAAGACAAAGATGTCCCTTTAGGAGAAAAATTAAATTTTATTTCAATTTTCCAATCTAACTTAGATGAATTTTTCATGGTTAGAATTGGTTCATTATATGATCAGATGCTATTTTATCCTGCCTCAAAAGATAACAAAACTGAAATGACAGCTCAGCAACAAATTAAAGCCTGCTTAAAACGGATTACTTATCTAAATCGTAAAAAAGATAATATTTATCAAAAAATCTTAGACGAACTAGCAGTTTTAGGCTGGGGAATTGTTAAATACAAGGATTTAAAAAATAAAGATGATCGTAAATACTTAGAAGATTATTTTGACCGAGAAATTTTACCATTAGTATCTCCACAAGTTATTTCTAAAAGACAGCCATTTCCTTTTTTAAAAAACCGTGAAATCTATATTGTTGTTCAACTTGAATCTAAAAAAGGAAAAAGAAAAATGGGAATCGTCTCTTGTGCCAATGCCATGGACGAAAGATTAATTGCCATTCCAAGTATGCAGGGAAGATTTATCTTAGTAGAAGATATTATCTTACATTTTGTTTTTAAGATCTTTTCAAAATATAAGATCAAAAACAAGGCATTTATTAGAGTTACACGTAGTGCTGATATTGATGAAGATGATCATTCATTAGAAGGACATGAAGATTATCGTGAAATGATGGAAACATTAATTAAACAGCGAAGAAAACTAAGTCCTGTCAGACTAGAAATGTCACCAGGATTAGAAGATCTGGAAGTTTTAATGTTAATGAATTTCTTGAATTTACAAAAAAATCAAGTATTTGTTTCCAATGCTCCATTAGATTTAAAATTTACTGGTAGACTACAAGCTTATTTAAAATATATTCATCCGGAAATATTCTATAAACGACTGAAAGCTAAAAATAGTCCTTTAGTAGAAAATCGAGTACCAATGATCAAACAAGTTCTAAAAAAGGATATTCTGCTAGCTTATCCATTTGAATCGATGTCACCTTTTTTACGTCTATTAGATGAAGCTAGTCGTGATCCTAATGTTGCCAGCATCAAAATGACTTTATATCGAGTTGCTAAAAAATCTAAAATTATTAAATCTTTAATCGAAGCTGCTGAAAATGGAAAAGAAGTAGTAGTTTTAGTTGAATTACGAGCTCGATTTGATGAAGAAAATAATATTGACTGGTCAAAACGGTTAGAGGAATCAGGATGTCGTGTTATTTATGGATTAGATGGTTTAAAAGTACATTCAAAATTATGTTTAATTACTTACAAAAACAACCAGGGAATTCAGTATATTTGTCAAATCGGTACTGGAAATTATAATGAAAATACTGCTAAATTATATACTGATCTATCATTAATGACTTCAAACTATGAAATTGGTGAAGAAATGAATACTATTTTTAATCACTTATCACTGGGAGAAACTGATAATGATGAAAAATTATTAATGGTAGCCCCTAATTGCATGATTTCCAAAATCTTTGAGTATATCGATGAGCAAATTGCTTTAGCTAAAGAAGGTAAAGAGGCTTACGTAGGATTTAAATGCAACTCAGTTACTTCTAAAGAAATGATTGATAAGTTAATTGAAGCCAGTCAAGCTGGAGTTAAAATCGATATGATCGTTCGTGGTATCTGTTGTATTTTACCTGGAGTTGCCGGACTAACTGAAAATATTAATATCATTTCCATTGTTGGTCGTTACTTGGAACATTCTAGAATTTATATCTTTGGTAAAGGTGAAAATCAAAAAGTCTATATTTCATCGGCTGACTTGATGACACGAAACTTAGAACGAAGGGTTGAAGTTGCTGCTCCTATTTTAGATGAAAAACTTAAAGAACGAATTCTTTGGATGTTTAATACAATGCTTCAAGATAATGTTAAAGCTAGTCGTTTATTAAGTGATGGAACATATAAACGAATCAGAAATAAAAAAGCACCATTAAATAGTCAAGAATATTTTTTCAAATAATTGCCAAGAATTAAAGGAGGAGGGGACGATATGCGAATTGGTATTTTAACTAGCGGTGGCGATTGCCAAGCTTTAAATGTCACTATGCGTGGTTTAGCTAAAACTTTATATCAAAATGTCAAAGATGTGGAAATTATTGGATTTCTTCAAGGTTATCGTGGTTTGATGTACGGTAATTATCGTAAAATGAAACCCAAAGATTTTTCAGGAATCATTAATGTCGGAGGAACTATTTTAGGAACATCAAGATGTCCTTTTAAAAAAATGCGGGTTATTGAGAATGGCTTTGATAAAGTAGCAGCAATGAAAAAAACTTACCAAGATTTAAAATTAGACTGTCTCGTTGTTCTTGGAGGCAATGGCTCTATTAAATCAGCTAATATGTTAGCTCAAGAAGGTTTAAATGTGATTGCCTTACCTAAAACAATTGACAATGATACTTGGGGTACTGATTATACATTTGGATATCAATCAGCCATTGATATTGCTACTAGATATTTAGATGAAATTCACACAACAGCTGCCAGCCATAACCGTGTCTTTGTAATTGAAGTCATGGGTCATAAAGTAGGTCATATCTGTCTATCAGCTGGTATTGCTGCTGGAGCTGATGTAATCTTGTTACCAGAAATTCCTTATGATATTGAAAAAATTGCTAAAGCAATTAAAACAAGAGAAAAAGCTGGTAAAAACTTTAGTATAATCGCTTGTGCTGAAGGAGCTATCTCAATTGAAGATGCTAAACTAGCTAAAAAAGAATATAAAGCAATTGTCAAGGCCCGAAATGGTCGTTCAGTTGCCTATGAAGTTGCTGAAGAATTAGAAGATTATCTTGATAGTGAAATTCGGGTTTCATGTATTGGTCATGCTCAGCGTGGTGGCCAGCCATGTCCTTATGATCGCTTCATTTCCACTCGTTTTGGCGTTGCCGGAGCTCGATTAGTTATCAATCAAGATTATGGAAAATTAGTAGTTTTAAAAAATAATCAAATTACAAGTATTCCTTTATCACAATCAGCTGGTAAATTAAAATATGTTGATCCTGAAGGACCAGAAATTCAAGATGCTAAAGAATTAGGAATATCTTTTGGAAATTAAAAACCTGGGTGTGATCCCAGGTTCTTTTATTTCATGGCCTCATCCAATACTGCTTTTACATGAGCTTTACATTCATCGTATGTTTCAAATAAATAAGCTTCATATAATTTCTCTTTACCAATAAACATGCTTGGTGTTGCATAATAATCGTATTGATCAATAATATCAGGATTCTGTGATTCTTCAATCCAATCAATTTCTACTTCACCATAAAGAGGATTTTCAGCAATTAACTCTTTTAATGCTTTTTTTGCTTGAATACAGTAAGGACATTCCGTTAAATAAAAACAAGTAACTTTTCTCATTATTATCACCTTCATTTTCTATATATTTATAATTTTACTATCATTTCATACGATAAACAAATAAAATGCTCAATAATAACTAATATATACGGAAATGTATGATAAAATATAAATGGAGGTAAAAATATGGCATTGATCAAAGTTGATTTTTTAAGTAAATATTTAATGAGAACTGTCAGTTTTCAGGCAATTATTCCCGTCGATAATTTTACTGAAGCCAATTATAATCAAGAAAAAGCCTCTTTTAAAACCTTGTATTTATTACATGGAATTTTTGGGAATGATACTGATTGGATTAGCGGAACACGAATTCAAGCTTGGGCAAATGACTATAATTTAGCAGTAATAATGCCAGCAGGTGAAAATAAATTTTATCTTGATAACCAGTATTCTGGTGAAATGTGGGGTAAATTTATTGGTGAAGAATTAGTAACTTTTACTAGAAAGCTTTTCCCATTATCTACTAAAAGAGATGATACTTTCATTGCAGGGCTTTCTATGGGAGGTTATGGTGCTATTATTAATGGTTTAAGATATCATGATACCTTTGGTTATCTTGCAGCATTATCCCCAGCATTAATTTTGGAAGATTACTATAAAACGGGAACTTTCAATGTTCCATTGATTCCTAAAGACTCACACTATATGGAATTTATTTTTGGACTTGCTGACAAAATTAATGAAAGTGACAATAATTATTATAATTTAATCGATGAATTACTTAGTCAAAATGTTACGCTGCCTAAAATATATTTATGTATTGGCAAAGATGATAGTTTATTAAAAGATGTCAATAAGTTTTCAGCTTATTTACTTGAAAAAAATATTAAACACACTTATATTATTGATGAAGGTGGCCATGAGTGGTATTTTTGGGATAAATATATTCATGAAATCTTAAAATGGCTGCCATTAACTAATAATAATATGGGAATTAATTCTGGAAATGTAACAAGTTAATGACAATCAACTATTTGATTGTCATTTTTTAATAGAAAAAATAATTAAAATAAAATTATTAGAATCCTTGACTTAGAGTATAGTTTAACTTTTACAATATTAAAAAGGAGGTAAATTATGAAAACAGATAAAAAAATATTAGTTGCGTATTTTTCATGCAGCAATACTACCAAAACAATTGCTCAAAAAATTGCCCAGGTAACTAATGGTGATCTTTTTGAAATCAAGCCAAAGATCCCATATACTAATGCTGATTTAAATTGGATGGATAAACAAAGTCGTAGTTCAATTGAAATGAATAATCCTGATTCTAGACCAGAGGTTGCCAGCAAAATAGATAATATGGAAGATTATGATTATATCTTTGTTGGTTTCCCTATTTGGTGGTATGTCGCTCCTACAATCATTAATACATTTTTAGAAAGCTACGATTTTAGTGGAAAGACGATTATTCCATTTTGTACTTCTGGTGGCAGCGGACCAGGCAAAACTGATCAAATATTACACCAGCTCTGTCCAAAAACAGTTAATTGGTTATCATGTAGCCGTCTTACAAGCCATGATGATATCAATAAGTATATTAGTAATTTAAGCATTTAAAAGGGGCTGTAACGAAAGGAGGTTTTTTTAACCTTTAATGAAGCGTTACAGCTTCTTTTTTTGTTTTGAAGATTATTTTTTGGAAAATTTAATTTTTTTGCTATTTTTAATTAATTT
>NZ_CALUXO010000025.1 GCF_944324745.1 uncultured Thomasclavelia sp.
AACTGAAGATGGTAAAGTTCATGACCAATATCGTATCGAATATCTAAGAAAACATATTGAACAAATCAAACTTGCAATTACTGATGGCGTTGAAATGATGGGATATTGCCCTTGGTCTGCCATTGACTTAATTTCTACTCATGAAGGTATGGTTAAACGTTATGGATTCATCTATGTTGATCGTGATGAATTTGATTTAAAAACTTTAGATCGTTATCGTAAAGATTCTTTCTATTGGTATAAAAAAGTTATTGCTTCTAATGGTGAAGATTTATCTGATTAATAAAAGATGGCTTAGGCCATCTTTTATTTTACCAATTTACTTTTCAACATCCTAATTGCAATAACTACCACTAATAAAATAACTATTGATCTGATAATAAACACATACGATCTATAACAGCCAAATAAATCCGTTTGTAACAATATGACCATTGGCAGATGGATTATTGTGACAATACTAATTAATAGTACCTGCCACAACGTAAAACTAATTATCGATTTATTAACAGCATAAAAGATAATCGTAATTATTGCATATAATAATACTAATAAATAAAAAAATAATTCAAATAAATTCGATTGGGTATATAAAGCTGGATATTGAGAAATTTCGGTTGCTGGAATACCTCCAATAACTGTATATAATCGCGTCAGCTGTTCATTACTAAGATTAATATAATGGTAATAAAGATAAGTTCCCGCAATAATAAAAGCTAGTATCGCTAAAATAGTCTTTTGCAACTTGATATTTTTGATAACTTTCATATAAAAATCCCTCTTTTTTAATATTTTGTTTAAAGTAACTCTTTAATAACTATCTTTAATTAAATTATATCTTACTTTTTCATTATTACAATTATCCAGGCATTAATGGCATAATATTGGCATTTTTGACATCAACAACTTATTATCTGCTATAATAACTTTGTGGGGGGATTATCAAATGAATCTAGCTATTATTGATGACAATTTATTAGATTTAAAGATTATCAATCATGTAATTACTAAAGAAATAGAAAAATATAAGATTGTTTATCAAGTTGACTTATATCAAAATTGTTTGGATTTCGATAATACTAAAGACTATGATGTCTTGTTTTTAGATATTGATATGCCAATTAATGGTATTGATTTAGCTAAAGACTATTTAAAAAGACATAAAAGAACCGTGATAATTTTTATCAGTAATCATGATGAGCAGTTTTATGATGCTTATAATGTTCATCCGTATCAGTTTATCAAAAAAACTGATTTAACACTGATGATCAAAAAATTTAATCTATGAATTAGTTGAAAAAATCGAAACTGATAATCATATCATTATTAAGATCAATTGCGATTATAAAAAAATATTACTTAATCACATTAAATACATTCAAAGTAATAAACATTATTGCATTATTACTACCATTAATAATCAATATCAAATTCGTGAAAAATTAAATAATTTAGAAAAGCAAATAAATAATCAATGCTTCTGTCGTATCAGTAATACTAAAATTATTAACTGGTTATATATTGATGAATATACCAATAATATGATAAAGATGGGAACTAATTATTTTAATATCAGCCGCAGTAAAATTAAAGCAGTAAAACAATCAAGAATCAATTATATTAGTTATTTACTATGACTGATTTAATCTCAATAATTAGTCAGACACTTACTGCTTTATTACTAGCCAGCTCAGTTTATCAAAATAAAAAATATTTTAATTTATTTGTTACGACCATTATTTATATCCTAACTATAATTATTATTTATCAATTATTTGGTTTAATTTTGCCTTTATATTGTTTATCTTTGATTATCGTTTTTGGATATGCCTGTTTTTTAAGAAAACAAATAAATATCGATAATGTGCTAATTACGATCATTCCATTTAGCATTTATTTTTTAATTTTTCAAATAACTTATGTTTTATTTAAAGCTATAAATATTACTTTTTTCCCACTGGATAGTCCATTTTATCCACTATTATGTAACATTATTGCGATCATTATTATTTATCTTATTAGTATTTATCTTTTTAACTTAAATATCAAACAAAATTATTTAATCTTATTATCCAATGGTATTGGAATATTAATAATATTTATTTTCTTTCAATATCTTGATTATATTATTATTTCAAAACCGATTAATCCATATTTCATTTTAGTTTTATTATTTTTGTTACTAATAATGAATTTATTAGTATTTAAAGAAGCTAATCAAAATATCAAGTTATTATATAAAAAGAAATTAGAATTGGGTATTTTAGAAGAAAAACGAAAGAATTATTATTTATCAAGGGAAATGATTGATAATACCAGAAAACTAAACCATGATCTTCATCATATCTATAATTTATTATTATATCAATTAGATCAAAATGATAATGAAGCAGTAAGAAAAACGATTTTAAAGCAATTACAGCTATTAGACAATCAAAGATTGATTATTAGTGGTAATGATATTATTGATTATTGTATTTCAATGCAATCAAAAATAATTAAAGACAAGAATATTTATCTTAGTTGTGATCAGCTGAGTGATAAATTTCCGATTAGTGATGAAGATTTATTTATTTTATTTGGTAATCTGTTTTTAAATGCGGTTGAAAACTGTCAACCAAATCCTAAATGCCAAATTATGATCAATAGTGGTGTAATAGATGAGTTTATGTATTTAAAAATTAAAAATACTATTGATAAACCAGTCGCTTTGAATAGTACTAAAGATAACCAAGAAATGCATGGACTAGGCTTACCAATCTGCAGAAATGTTATAGAAAAGTATGATGGACATTTATTAATTGAAAGTGATAATATCTTTTGCAGTGTTAAAGTTTTATTTAAAAAGGAATAGCTGGGCTATTCCTTTTATAACTCTTCACCATTTGTTTCAATTACCTTTTGATACCAATAATATGAATCTTTTTTATAACGATCTAATGTTCCACTATCTTCATCTTCTTCTCGATCTACATAGACAAATCCATAACGTTTTTGATATCCATTTAACCAGCTTAATAGATCAGTATATGACCATGTACAATAAGCCAATACTCGACAACCATCATCACAAGCTTTCTTTAATTCTTTGATATGTTCTCTTAGATAATCGATTCGATATTGATCATGAACCTTTCCATCTTCCAACTTATCAAATGCTCCTAGACCATTTTCACTGATGACGATTGGTAAATCATATCTTGAAGTGATTTCACGACAACACATTCTTAG
>NZ_CALUXO010000026.1 GCF_944324745.1 uncultured Thomasclavelia sp.
TGGTCATATAATTTTTTTACTGCAGCTTTAAAATTGTCAAGACTATCTTTAGGGGTTGGTACTTTTCCTTTTTCTAACATATCTAACTCATCATTCATTAGTGCATATTTTATCGCACTACCACCGATATCTAATACTAAATAATCCATTATAAAAACCTCCTCACGTAAATAAATCTTCCTAATAATTATTTTATTAAATAATTAAATATTAGTAAAGATAAGATTTTTTACTTAATTAATTAAGTAAAATAAAATCAGTAAATTTTACTTAATTATTATAGTTAAAAAATAGGATGTTTTTAATAAAAATATGGTAAAATTTTTACAAAAAATCTTGGTACTACGTAAATTCATCCTATAAAAACTAAAAAATTCACATATATTACTATTATTGATTGCATTATTATAAATTATGAGTTATAATGTCATCGATGAAAAATTTAGTAAATAATTCCAGATATTTACTAAATATAAGAAAGGAGAACAACATGAAAAAATCAATTAAAATTCTTGTTGCTGGAGCGTTGGTAATAAGTTTACTGGCTTTTGCCAATATGCAACAGTGGCAAGTATATGCAGCAGAAGATTTAGTTGCTGATGGTGACTTTGATGAAATGCGCTCGGTAGATGTAAGCGCTTTTCCAAAGGATTATAACAACATGTCTACTGGTAAATGGTATTCATTGAACGGTGGTCAAATTAGTTATATTGGTTATGGTGAAAGTGAACGTTCTGCCATGTTACCGGCTAATAGTGATAACACCTGGCTAGGACAGATTGTTGAAGTTAAACCAAATACTTCATATGTATTTTCTGCTAGAATTAAAACAGAATTAGCTGGTGGAAATGCTATTTTACAAGTATTAGATGCTAGAACTGGAGGCAATATTGATGGAATTGACGAAGTATGGACTGGGGGAACTAACTGGAATAATCCTACCATTACTTTCAATTCTGGACAAAGAACTGAAGTTTTACTTCGGGTTTTAAAATGGACCGATGATGAAAGCAGCGATACTTATAAATCACGAGTTTATATCGATGAGGCTAAATTATTTACTAAAGGTGATTATGATGAATATACTGAAAATCAAAAGACATTGATCACTTTAGAAAATAAAGTTGGTAATAGTGATTTAGTTGGAATGACTAATGATCAAATAAAAGCTAATGATGGCTGGCCTCTAGGTTGGGCATCAGGAGATTATTATTCTAATGCTTCATCAGATAATCCTACAGTAATAGGAGAAGGTTATGGTGAAAATACTAATGGCTTTGTTTTACCAGCCGACAATGGTGATGTTTGGATCAGAACTGTAGCTGAAGTCGAACCAAATACTGATTACATCTTTAAAGTTAGAGTAAAACATAGTGATCCGCAAGCGGGGACGACAGTTTCAGTGGAAGGACCTAATGATGATAAAGATGCCACTACTACTCGTTTAGGGGAAACATGGCCAGGAGGGACTTCATGGTCAGATGTAGAAATTAAATTCAATTCAGGTTCTTACAATAAAGTTGTTTTAAATGTTTATAAGTATGGTTCACCAACAGGCACTGAAAGTGAACAAGCAACATATTATGGTACTGTTAATGTTTCTCATATGCGATTATATGAAGCTAAGCAATATGATGATTATCAAGAACAATTAAAACAACAAGAGCAAGAAGAACAGGCTAATCAATATAGCGAAGTGTGGCGTGATGATTTTGATACCTTAGATATGGATACCTGGAGTTATCAATTAGGTCACAAACGGGGTATTGAACCACAAGATTATGTTGCTAGCTCAGATAACGTTTTTGTTGAAGATGGAAATTTAGTTTTAAGAGCAACAAATAAAGATGAATATCGAGTTCATTATAATGCTGATGGTAGTGATATCGTAAAAAAATACGATTCTGGAAGTATTGCTACTTTTGGTAAAAAAGAATTTTTATACGGGAAAATTGAAGTAAGAGCAAAATTACCTAAGGGTGCTGGAGCATTCCCAGCTATCTGGACATTAGGAAATGACTTTACTTTAGATGGTTTAGTTGATAGTGACCAAGGTGTTGGTTGGCCAATGTGTGGTGAAATTGACATCATGGAATTAATTGGTGCTAATCCTAATGTAGCGGGAACAAGCGATAGTACTGTTCATGGTACTATTCATAATGGTATGACTGAAGATGGTGATAAAGCTCAAACTAACACATATACATTGCCTGCTGGGCAAACCTTTAATGATGACTTCCATACTTTTAGTATCGTATGGAATCCAGATACAATTCAGTGGTATGTTGATGATAATCTATATTCAACAGTTTATATTACTGATTTAGATTATTTCCAAAAACCACATTACTTATTATTCAATTTAGCCGCTGGTGGTGAATGGCCTGGTTTCCCTAATGATGAAACTCAATTCCCAATGGACTTTGTAATTGATTATGTAAGTTACAGTCAAACAGCTGCTCAAAAAGAAGCTGCCGATCGTTACTATCAAACTTGTCCAACAATTAGTGGCGTTCAAGATATTACTATTAGCAGCGAAGATCAATTAACTGATTTATTAGCTAATGTATCAGCAACTGATTACAATGGGCAAAGTCTTGAAGTTAGCTGTTCAGTTAATGATGGTTATAAATTAATGTGGAATGGTGAAACAAGAACTAGTGAAATTGATTTTAGTAAAGAAGGAACTTACGAAATTGTTTATTCAACAGTAGGTGAAACCAATATTTATACAAGAAAAATTGCAACATTGCATGTGGTAAATTAGAGAAAGAGTAGGTTCAGAATATGAAAAAAAGAAAAATATTGAAAGGAGCACTGGCATTTATGTTAGCATTAACGGTCGTAAGTCAATTTGCCTATACTATTGTTAATGCCGATATGCTAGATGACTCTGATTTGGAAGATAAAACTGTTGTCGAACCTGAAGCATGGGGTGCCACACCAAATGAAGCACAATTGCAATATCATGATGAAGAATTGGCGGCATTTGTTCATTTTGGAATGAATACTTATACTGGTCTTGAATGGGGTGACGGAACTGAAGATCCGGCTACATTTAACCCAACTGGTGATATTGCTGAATACGCTGAATCATATGTTGAAGCATTGAAAAATGCCGGGTTTGAACGTTTAATTGTTACAGCTAAACATCATGATGGATTCTGTATTTGGCCAAGTGCATATACTGAACATGATATCGCTAATTCACCATATAAAGATGGTCAAGGTGATATCTTAGCAGAAATTTCAGCTGCATGTACTAAGTATGATATGGATATGGGATTATATTTATCTCCTTGGGATGTTAATGCTGAAAGTTATGGTTATTATGATGAAAATGGTAATCCATTGCTGGATGAAAATGGTAATCCAGTTGATGGTATGACTATGGATGAAGTTAAAGAAAAAGATGTTCTAGATTATAATGATTATTATGTTAATCAAATTTTAGAAATCGTAACTAATCCAATTTATGGTAATAATGGTCGTTTTGTAGAATGGTGGATGGACGGAGCCAAAGGTGAAGGTGGCGACGCTCAAGAATATGATACTGAAAGAATTTTATCTGCGATTAAAGAAAATGAACCAGGTATCTTAATTTTTGGTGGTGGAACTGATGGTGGTATCCACTGGATTGGTAATGAAAAAGGTCAGGCAAGCGAAGAGACTTGGGCTAAAGTAGATTCTGTTAAAGGTGATGGTTATAGTGAAGAAGATGGCTTTACTTATGGTATCCCTGATGGAGATCACTGGTCAGTACCGGAAAGTGATGTCAGCATTACAGCAGGATGGTTCTACCATGATGGTGATAATCCAAAATCAATGTCACAACTGGCTAAAATTTATTTTGACACAGTTGGAAATGGTTCACCATTGTTATTAAACTTCCCACCAAACCAAAGTGGTGATTTAGATGGTAGCATTTATTCTCGGCTAAATGAGTTTAAAAATGCTATTAGTGAAACTTTTGCAACAAATTTATTAACTGATAATGCTAGTGCTATGGCTTCTAGTGTTTATGAAAATGCCTTACAATATTCACCAACAAAAGCTATTGATGGTAATGATGATACTTATTGGACAACTGAACAAGGAACTAATACTGGTACTATCGAAATTCAATTTGATGAAGCTCAGGAATTTGATGTTGTTTCAATTGAAGAATATATTACTAAAGGTCAAAGAATCAGTGAGTTCAATGTTGAATATCAAAATGCTAATGGTGATTGGGTAACTTTTGGTGATGGAAAGACTATCGGCGCTAAAAAGTTATTAAGAAGTGATCCAGTTACAGCTACAGGACTTAGAATCAATATTACTGGTTCTCAAGCTGAACCAATGATCAGTGAAGTAGGTGTTTATAAAGCTGCTGAAGCTTTTGAAACAACACAATCTTTACCAGAAGCATATACTAAATTTGTTCCAGGTGATGAGGGATTAGAATTAAATAAAGGTTCTTGGAACGAAGATGGTGCAGGAAATACTGGTTGGCATGAAGAAGATGATGGCAGCTATACAACTACTGATGGTTGGGCAACTATTAAATATACTTTTGAAGGAACATATTTTGCTATAGTTGGTACTAAAGGACCAGGTTATGGAGCAATCGATGTTTACATTGATGGTAAATATATTACTTCAGCTAACTGTTCAGCTTCTTCAGAAACTCCAGGTCAGATCTTGTATGAATCACCAACATTATCCAATGGTGAACATACAATTCAAATAACTACTGGTACTAGTAGAGCACCAATTAACTTTGCGTATGGTTATTATTTAGGAGTTAATGAAAACGGCTTGTTTGAAATTGAAACTGATTCATATCAAGTTATTGAAGGCGATTCATTGAAAGTTAAGATTAAACGTACTGGTGGATCTACTGGTGAAGTAACTGTTAATGTTACTACGCCACCAGGAACAGCAGTTCAAGGTCAATATTATGAAAATATTACTAACGAAACTATTACATTTAAAGATGGTGAGAAATCAAAATATGTAACTATCAACACTATCGATAACTTAGATGTAACGGGAAATAAAGATTTCTATGTTGAAATCTTCACACCTACTGGTGGTGCTCAAATTGGTATGAAGAGTACTGCTCGTATCGTAATCGTTGAAAATGATAAACGCGTTGAAGATGCTGTAAGTCAAACTTCTAATATCTCTCAATCATGGTATAAAGAAGAAGGCTGGGCAGCATTTGATGAAGCTTACTTGAATGCTAAAGCAGCAATTGATAATGATTCAATTAGTGATAGCGATAAAATTAGACTATCTAATGCGTTAATGACTGCTTATAATAATTTACAGCCAATCAGTCAATATACAGTTAGAAATCCATTGATCATGCCTGATAATTTTGACAGTGAAAAATTATTAGAAGCTGAATTAGGTATTTTAGATTCTAAACATGAAAATATCGTTAATGATGAATATTTGAAGATGGTCAATAATAGTAGTTACAGTAATGGTCGTTTAATTGATAAAATCAAAGAAGGTAATACCGTAACTATTCCATTAAAAACAGAGTATGCAGGAACATATAGTTTTGATTTTAACTATAAAGCTACTGCTGATATGACATTATCTATTAGTGGTGAAGGTATTGAAAGCAAAACAGTATCATTAGCTGCCAGTGATGAACTAATAACTGAAACAGTTGTCGTTTCAATCAGCAATCCTGGTTTAACTAATATGGTAATTACAGCTAGTGATGAAGGAATGCTGGCAATTGACAGTGCTAATGTTAAACTAACTAGTCTTGAAGTTACTACTCCAGCGGTAGTGGGAATTCGAATTGACAGTGTTCCATTTAAAACTACTTATGCTATTAATGATGAATTAGATTTAACTGGTTTAAAAGTTATCGCTGTATTAGAAGATAGCAGTGAAATGGATATTACCAGTGATGTTACAGTTTCTGGTTTTGATTCAGCTACAGCTGGAACAAAGACGGTTACAGTTCACTATGGACCAAACTTTGAAACAACATTTACTGTTGAAGTTAAGACTAAATCTGATGATGTTGGTAGTGGTGATGATAATCAGTCAACTCAAGATCCAAGTCAAGGAATTGGAGATACTAATAATGGAACAGGTACTACTAATAACGCAACAAGTGATCAATCACAAAACAATACTAGTGTAAGTACTGGTGATCAACAAGTAATTGCCGTATTTGTTTTAGGAGCTATTATTTCAGCTTTAGGATATGTTGTTATTAAAAGAAAAAGAGCTTAGCAATTATTTAAAGGAATGTATTTAAAGGAATGACACCGGTCATTCCTTTATTAATTTTATCTTGGCCTGCTTTATGATATAATGAAAGTAATAGGAGGTAGATTTCATGAATAAAGAAACTTTAGATTATGTCGTTACTAAAACTAATGAATTATTACAAACAGCTACTTGTTGTCAGGAATTAAAGGATATAGCTACTGAATTTTTAGCAGCATTAGGGACTGATCAAGAAAAAGAGATGACTAAAAAATATTTAGCGGAAATTGAAGAAGATATTATGCCAATTGATAATCTAATTGCCTTTGCTTCTAGTGAAGCTGGAGCAAGTGTTTTTGGAAAAGATAAAGCTCAAGAAGTAGCAACGCATGCTAAAGAAATAAAAGCATCAGGGGCTAAATATTGTGATTGTCCGGCTTGTAAAGTATGTGAAGAAATTCTTAGTCAAAAAGAAGCTCTGCTTTAAAAGTCAATGTGTTAAAACATTGGCTTTTTTATTTGTGAAAGCAATATTTTCTATTATATAATAATAACTAGAAATATATAAATAATCAATAAGAGGTAGTCTATGGAAAAATATCAGCAATTAAAAGAACTATTTGAATCAAATCGTGATGATCAAAATGCTCAAAAAATGGCTAAATATATGCGAAATCTATTTAAATTTTATGGGATAGCTACTCCCAAAAGAAAAGCCATTTGTCGTGATATTTTAAAACAGGAAAAAAAGAATCGTGTCATTGATTGGCAATTTTTAGATTATTGTTATCAAGATGATTATCGGGAACTTCAATATTTTGTAGGTGACTATTTAAAAGCTATGCAAAAATATCTTACTTATGATGATATTGATCATTTAAAGCAATATATTCAAACAAAACAGTGGTGGGATACAACAGATTTTTTTGACCAGATTATCGGTAAAATTGGACTTCAAGATCAACGGGTTGCCAATTTAATGTTACAGTGGTCGCTTGATGAAGATTTTTGGCTTCGTCGCATTGCAATTGATCATCAATTATTGAGAAAAGATAAGACCGATACCCAGCTTTTAGAAACAATAATTGTCAATAATTTAAATAGTAATGAGTTTTTTATTAATAAGGCGATTGGCTGGAGTTTGCGTGATTATTCTAAAACCAATCCTGATTGGGTGCGATCTTTTATCGCTAAATACCACGATAATTTATCTAGTTTAAGTATCAAAGAAGCTAGCAAATATTTATAAAGCGAGGTGATGGTGTTGTTAATTAGAGAAAATTTAAAGGAACTGACCACTCTTTCTAGTTCTGAACAAGAAGTGGCGGCTAATATTTTAAAATTAGGAATTGAAATTAAAGACATGTCAGTTCGAGAATTAGCTAGCTATTCATATACGTCGACTTCAGCGGTAACGAGATTATGCAACAAGTTAGGATTTAAAGGCTATAAAGATTTTAAGATTGCATTTTTAAATGAAGAAGAATATATTAATGATTATTTTAATAAGATAGATGCTAATTTTCCTTTTAGTAAAGATGATAATCTAGCCCGAGTTTGTCATTCAATTGCCCATCTTTATGAAGAAACTTGTAAAGATACCCTATCTTTAGTTGATTATCCAAGATTGATCCATGCGACAACATTACTATATAAAGCTACCCATATTTATATCATCTGCATTGGAGTTGGTTTAGATCTGGCCAAGGTTTTTGCAGATCGTATGATGCGAATTGGAAAGACAGTAATCGTATCTGATAATCCCAATAATCAATTTTATTATACATATCATGCTAAAAAGGATGAATGTTTTATTTTTATTTCATATACGGGCACTACTTTAAGGACACGACAGTATTTTAAAAACGTCGTTAATTCACCAGCTAAAACAATTTTAATTACATCAATAGGTGAAAATTGTTTAAGTCAAGATGCTGATGTTGTTTTGCGGATGACTACTAGAGAAAAGTTGTACAGTAATATAGGTTCTTTTTCAACTAGTGTTTCGATTATGTTAGTGTTGGATTTATTATATAGTAGTTTTTTTCATAAAAATTATGATGAAGCGTTTAAATTGAAAAAACAGTTTTCCTTAGATTATGAATATAATCGCTCTAGTGATAATGAAGTAATGAAAGAAGATTAATGAAAGCATTGGAAACAATGTTTTCATTTTTTTGTACTTTAAAAACTTGAGTTTGAAAACGCTGTTTTATCTTTAGGCTATTTTGTAGATAAATTCTGTATTTTTGGTATTCTATAGACAACAAAGGTAGAGAAAAAAGGAGAGAAGAAAAATGAGTTTACCAAAAGATTTTTTATGGGGCGGAGCAACAGCCGCTAATCAATATGAAGGTGGTTATTTAGAAGGCGGAAAAGGACTATCAATTGCTGATGTTGAACGTGGTGCTAGTCATGGTGTTAGACGTCAAATTGATGACTATGTTCATGAAGGAGTATTATATCCAAGTCATGAAGCAACTGATTTTTATCATCACTATAAAGAAGATATTAAATTATTTGCGGAAATGGGATTTAAGTGTTTTAGAATGTCAATTGCCTGGACCCGTATTTTTCCTCGTGGTGATGAAGATGAACCTAATGAAGAAGGGTTGAAATTCTATGATAATGTTTTTGATGAATTATTAAAATATGGCATTCAACCAGTAGTTACTTTATCACATTATGAAACACCATTAACATTAGTTCAAGAATATGGTTCTTGGCGTAATCGTAAGTTGGTTGATTTCTTTGTTAAGTATGCCACAACATGTTTTAAAAGATATAAAGGTAAAGTTAAATATTGGATGACTTTTAATGAAATCAATGCCACAATGCGGGTACCTAGACCATATCATCAAGCAGGAATAATATTTAAAGAAGGCGAAGATCAAGGAAAAACAGTTGTTCAAGCATCACATCATATGTTTGTTGCCAGTGCTAAAGCGGTAATTGAAGGACATAAAATTGATCCTGAAAATAAAATTGGTTGTATGCTTTTAGTACCAGAAACATACGCAGCTACTTGTGCTCCAGAAGACCAGGTTGCTGTTAGAGAGAAAATGATGCCACTTTATTATTATGGAGATGCTCATGTAAGAGGATATTATACTAATACTTGCACGGCAATGTGGAAAAGATTAAATACTACAGCACCAGAAATGGAAGATGGTGATTTAGAAATAATGAAAGAAGGAAAAGTTGACTATATTGGATTTAGCTATTACTTTTCATCAATTGAAGGAAGCAATGTTGAAGAAATTGAAGGAAATGTTATTAGTGGTGGTCGCAATCCTTACTTAAAAATCACTGATTGGGGTTGGCAAATTGATCCAATTGGTTTAAGAACAACTCTAAATAAATTATATGATCGCTATCAAGTACCATTATTTATTGTTGAAAATGGAATGGGAGCGAGAGATAAAGTTGAAGATGATGGAAGTATTCATGATCCATATCGAATTGAATATTTAAGAGAACATATCAAAGAAATGATCAAAGCAGTAGAAGAAGATGATGTTGATTTAATGGGATATACGCCATGGGGATGTATCGACCTAGTTTCAGCTGGAACTGGTGAAATGCGTAAACGTTATGGTTTTATCTATGTTGATAAACATGATGATGGTAGTGGAACATTGGCTCGAAGCAAAAAAGACTCATTCTACTGGTATCAAAATGTCATTAAAACTAATGGTGAAGAATTATAGTTTTTAATAATGGAAGAAAGGAATAATCAATGGAATTTATTTACTATATCTTTTTACCAGCATTAGCTGGAGGTTTGGTCCAAGGAGTTACCGGTTTTGGAGCTGGGGTAGTCATGATGATGTTTTTACCATTAACATTCAGCGTGGTTCAAAGTGCCGGGATTTCTAGTGCTATTTGTGTAATCTTGTGTGCTGCTATGGTCTATCGTTATCGTAAGACTATTAATGTAAAAAAGATTATCGCTCCAGCAATTTTATATCTAGCAGTTAGTAGTGTTTCCATTCTTTTTGCTAAGATGATCAATCAGGAAGTCATGAAGATTATTTTAGGAATCTTCTTGATCATACTAGCAATTTACTTTCTGTTTTTTAGTAAGAAAACGATTGAACCAGAAGGGATTGTTTCAATTCTTTGTATTGTGATTTCTGGTATGTGTGATGGTTTATTTGGAATCGGGGGACCACTGATGGTTATCTATTTTCTGGCAAAAACTAGCAGCAAAGAAGAATATTTGGGAACAATTCAATGTTTCTTCCTGGTTAATGTAGCTTATGCCACTATTTTTAGAATTTTTAATTCAATTATTACTGTTTCCTTATTACCAGGAATTGCTTTAGGAATGGTAGGTATTTTATTAGGATTATTTATTGCCAATAAGATCGTTGATAAATTAGATGGCGAATTAATAAAGAAATTAACATATGTTTTAATTGGGTTATGTGGTATTTCTAATGTAGTAACTACCTTATTATAATTTGGGGATAAAGATGGAAAATGTTTTAGATTTATTTAGATTAAATAATAAAGTAATTGTTGCCACTGGAGCAACTGGGTATCTTTGCTCCCATTTTTATTGAAGCCGATGGACAGCCCGGTGGTGATCTGGCAATTATCGATATTCCAAGTAATGAAGATAAACTAAAAGAATTAGCAGCAAAATTCATGTGCAATATGGAGTAAAAGTTAAATATTATTTAGTTGATAATTCAAAAGAAGCTGACGTTAAAGCGGTCAGTGAACAAATTATTGCTAATTTTAAGACAATTGATGGGTTGACCAATGCGGCTGGAGTTAATCAGCATGGAAGTATTCAAGATTATACCGGTGAAGATTATGCCCAATTAATGAACATTAATATTGTTGGAACATTTCTTTGTTGCAAATATTTTGGTCAATATATGGTAGCTAATAAAAAAGGTTCAATTGTCAATATTGCCTCATTTACCGGTACGATTGTTAATAAACCGCCATTCAATATGTCAGGGTATTGTACTAGTAAAGGTGGCGTGTTACATTTAACACGTAGCGTTGCCAGTGAATATGGAGAAAGTAATGTTCGGGTCAATAGCGTTTCGCCAGGCTTTTTAGAAAAAGGAATGAGCAATGTTAAAAATTTCATTAAATTAGATGATGATCTACGGGTTTTCGAAAATTCGATGAATAATACTCCAATGCATCGAGTAGGAAAACCAATTGAATTAGCGGGGGTTGTATTATATTTATTATCCGATGCTTCAACTTATACTACTAGAATTGATATCATGATCGACGGTGGTTATCATATCTGGTAATAATTAGCATTTAAATTTTATTAATTATACTTCCAATACCAATTATTTAGCTTTTATAGTATAATAGAAAAAGTTAAGTAATTGGTTTTTTATTTGGAAGGAGTCTTAAAATGAAAATAGTTTTATTAGAAGAATTAGGGGTCGCTAATTCAATTATTGAATATCATCAAAATAAACTAGCTCAAATGGGACATGTTTTGAAGGTGTATAGTAAGCAAGAAACACAAGTTCATCAAGAAAATTATTGTCAAGATGCCGATGTAATCATGTTGGCTAATATGCCTCTTGATGCTAAAGTTATTGAAACAGCAACAAATTTAAAATATATTGATGTTGCTTTTACTGGAGTTGATCATATTCCAATGGAGTTAGCAGCTAGTAAAAATATTCAGGTTAGTAATGCTTCAGGATATGCTACTCAAGCAGTCAGTGAATTGTGTATTAGTTTCATGATTCAATTACTAAGAAAGATAAAGGAAACAGAACAGCAATGTCGCAGTCAGGGGACTAAAGACGGCTTAGTTGGCAGTTTATTAAATGGAAAAACAGTCGGAATTATTGGAGCTGGGGCAATTGGTAAAAAGACGGCAGCGCTGACAAAAGCTTTTGGTTGTAAGGTAATTACTTACAGTCGTTCAAAAGTAACGGATCCTGTTTTTGATCAACAAGTAACTCTAGAAGAGCTATTACAAAATAGTGATATCGTTTCTTTGCATTGCCCTTTAACAAAAGAAACTGAAAACATGATTGGTCAAAAACAATTAAATTTAATGAAAAAGACCGCTATTTTAATTAATACAGCTCGAGGAAAAGTAGTTGATTCTTCAGCACTGGCAAAGGCATTAAATAGCGGTGATATCGCTGGAGCGGCAATAGATGTTTTTGAAACGGAGCCACCAATTGCAACAACTCATCCGTTATTAAATTGTCGCAATACTATCGTTACACCACATATTGCTTTTGCTTCTAGGGAGTCAATGGAACAACGAGCTGAAATTGTCTTTGATAATCTTTATGCCTGGTTGGCTGGAAAGCCTAAAAATCTTGTCGGTTAATTATTATGAAACAAAGATATGAAATAAATCCTTTAGATGGCTCAGGCAAAGAATTATATACTTCATGTAAACGATTGTTATATAAATATAATCAAACAACAATTGAACAATATGATAAGCGAAAAGCGATGCTATCAGATTTATTAGCTAAAGCTGGCGCTGATAGTTATATTGAACCACCTTTTTATTGTGATTATGGTAAAAATATTAGCATTGGGACTAATTTTTATGCTAATTATGGATGTGTGATGGTCGATACAGCAAAGATCATTATTGGTGATCATGTTTTATTAGGACCAGGAGTGCATATCTATTGTGCCAGCCATCCTCTGGATCCAACTTTAAGAAAAACCGGGCTGGAATATGCGATGGATGTTGTAATTGAAGATAATGTCTGGATTGGTGGTCATGTGACTATTAATTCTGGGGTTACCATTGGAAAAAACAGTGTGATTGGTTCCGGTTCTGTGGTCACTCATGATATTCCCGATAATGTGGTGGCTGCTGGTAATCCCTGTTGTATTTTGCATCCAATTGAAGGTGATTAAAAAAATGTCTTGACGACATTTTTTTAAAATAAATTTTCAGCTTTGCTGTAAGAATATAATAAATCAACAAACATTGAATAACTATTAGTTCCCTCACTGACTGAATTGATTTTTAAATATGTATCATTGACAGTATTAGTAAGTGAACTTAAAAAGTCACCATATTGATTCCAAAATTCATTATTGGCTGTTAAATCATCGATCACTATTTGGGGTAATCTATCATAATATTCACTGACATCCTGACCGTTTTTTCTTAAAGCATTATTGACATAAATAAAAGCTGTTAAATAACCAATGTCATTAAGTTAAGATGATAAAATTTTAGCCAGGAATTATATGTAAATATATTTTTCCTGGTTTTTAATATTTATTCAAGCTAAAAAAGTGTAGTCTTGAAACTACATTTTTCAAGGTATA
>NZ_CALUXO010000027.1 GCF_944324745.1 uncultured Thomasclavelia sp.
TATCATAAAATCATTGGAATATCTATTGATATAGCTAATATATTCTTTTATAATTTAAGATTAAAAAGGATAGATATCTTGATAGATTTCTATCCGTTTTTAATCTTCTTAAATTGACGACATTGGAGGTAACACCTCCCTATTTTAAATAATCTAATAATATTTTAGCAATTTTTTGACTCTTGATAATATAACTACCATGGTTTTCACCAGGAATAATTAAAAGCTGACCACGCTTTAAAGCTTTAGCTAAAGACCGAGTGTGATCATATTTAATTAAATCTTTACTTCCAGCAACAATTAAAGCTGGTATTTGAATTTGTTGCAGCTCATTTATAGTAAGGTGTGGTTGTTTTAGCATCATTAAAATTTTAGCATCACGTTTGATCAAATATTCACATCGCATCAATAAACGAACCCAGAATTTAATTCCCCTTACTTGATAATTAGTACCACTAAGAACCATCTTATCAATTAAATTGCTTTTTAGAGCCACATACAAACCAATGATACCCCCATCACTAAAACCATAATAATATACATCTTTCAAGCCTAAAGATTGAATCAAAGCAATAACATCATCAGCCATGATTTGATAATCATACTCATCAACGATCTGACTTTGCCCATGTCCCCGACTATCGAGGCAATAACAAGTATATTTTTCTTTTAGTATGGTTACTGCTTCATCAAAAATATGATGATCTTCGCCATTACCATGAACCATAATTAACGGTTTTCCATGACCAATTTTTTGATAATACAGCTTAACACCATTAACTACTATTTCCATTTTTAATAAAAAACTGGTTATTTATTAAAACCAGCTTTAGTTATCAATTTCTGTGTTATCAGTAGCATGACTATTTTGTAACTTGTAGATGTTAAGCAATTGCCCTAATGTCAAATCAATATAAGCACTGTTTTCAGCAGTATTATCATTAATAATTTTATAATTATCAAAAATAATTACTTCTCTTAAAGAATCTGGATACAATCGAGCCATTTGCTCTTTTCCATATTTTTCAATATCTTTTTGTAGATCTTCAATTAAATCATCACAACCATAAATTAAATTTTCATCAATTTCTTCACTTAAAGTAAAAGGAAGATTTAAATTAGTATTAATATACATATATGCATTTTTTAGTGCCATTTTTATACCTCCTAATAGCTAATATAAATATAACATATTATCTTTCCATTTAAAACTATCAATCTAGTCAAATTTAGCATTTAAGAAAAGAAGTATAACGGTGGTTATACTTCTTGAGGTTCATTTTCTTTAATACAAGCTTCAATTCGATCATGGACCATTTTAGCAATATCATTAGTGTGCATATCTTTATATTCTTCATAATAAATCGGTTTTAAATAATGAATTTGAGCTGTAGTTTTTTTGATAGTATTACGATCAAAAACCTTATAACAATCAATCATCGCTACTGGTACAATTGGTGCTTTTGCTTTAGTGGCAATTTTGAAAGTACCACCTTTAAATTCTAAGATCTGATTTCCTTTTCTACTTCTAGTTCCTTCTGGATAAACAAAGAAATTATGTCCATTAGCAACCTCACTAGAACAATATTTTATAATTTTAGCACCCTCACGAACATTACTACGATCCATCGGAATAAATTCCAGCATTTTTAAAACATCTTTAACCAAAATAACTGAAGCTAATTCCTTTTTTACGATTGCCCGAATTGGACGTTTGTGAGTACTGAAAATGGCAACAGGATCAAATAATCCCTGATGATTAGGAGCTAATAAATATCCTGATTTTTCTGGCAGATTTTCTAACCCATAGCATTCCAGGTTAATTCTACCTTTTTTTAATATAATTGGTATTAGATTATATACAAAAGCATACCGTTCTTCTAATGAATATTTTTCAGTATTTTTGTATTTATTAACTTTATAGCCCCACCAATATGGTAGACGCCATATTACTCTAATGACAATTAATGCAATTCTTTTCATTATGATTTCCTTTCATATATTTCTAATGTAAATGTTTCAAAAGGTTTTGTTTCCACCAATTGATAATTATATTGCTTAAAATCAGGAAAATATGTTTCACCCTGGTGCTTGCCTGGAATTCTAGAAATTAATAAACGATCGGCAACTGGTAAGCATTGTCGATAAATAGAAGCGCCACCAGAAATAAATAAATCCTCACCACTATCTTGATACTCTTTAATTACTTCATCTAAAGAAGACCGTACTTCAACACGACTATCTTCAAATGGTTCTAAACTAACTACGATTGTTTTACGATTTGGTAACGGTCTGCCAATTGCTTTGTATGTAGTAAGTCCCATTAAAATCGTTTTATTGATTGTTGTTGCTTTAAAATGTTTTAAATCTTCAGGAACATTCCAAGGCATCCCATTTTTTGAATCTTCTTTGCCAATTAATAAATCTTCATCTGTTGCGACAATGATACTAATCATTAAACACTAACCTTTCCATATAATCTACCATAACTCTGGTAATTTTCAATCTTAATATCTTCAATTTTATAGTCAAAGATTGATTTTACTTCCGGATTTAAAACTAATTGGCATTTTTCTAACGGCTTACGGGTCAGCTGTTCTTTAATTACATCAAGATGATTCAAATAAATGTGTGCATCACCAATTGTATGAACAAATTCTTTAGCTTGATAACCGCAAGTTCGTGCAAGCATTTCAGTCATCAGTGCATATGAGGCAATATTAAATGGAACTCCCAAAAAGATATCAGCACTTCTTTGATAAAGCTGGCAAGATAAATATTTTTTATCAGCACTAACATAAAATTGTAAAAATGCATGACATGGTGGTAATGCCATATTATCAACTTGAGCTGGATTCCAGGCGCAAATAATATGACGCCGAGAAAAAGGATTGTTTTTTAATGAATCAACTAATTTAGCTAATTGATCAACCCCTTCGTAATTAAAATTACGCCATTGAGCTCCATAAACTGGCCCTAAATCACCATATTTTAAAGCAAAATCATCATTTTCTTTAATCTTAGCTACAAATTCCTCAATCGTTTCACCGTTATAATCAGCTGATTTTTTAAAGTTTTCATATGGCCATTCATTCCAGATCTTAACATTACGATCTACTAAATATTTAATATTGGTATCACCTTTGATAAACCATAACAATTCTTCAGCGATAGGACGGATATACATTTTTTTAGTCGTTAATAGCGGAAAACCATCACGTAAATCATAACGAGTCTGATACCCAAATACACTTCGAGTTCCAGTCCCAGTGCGATCTTGTCGGTCTTCCCCATTTTCTAAGACATAACGACACATATCTAAATATTGTTTCATTTTCTCCTCCATTCATTATATCAATTATTTTTGCAATTTTGGTTGACAGCGATGTCGATATTCTTCCATCATTTCTTTAAAAATATCACCATTTGAAGGTGGCGTATAGGTAACAGCATTAGCTCCAGCTGCAATAACCTCCTGAATAGTTTCTACCGTTGGACCACCAGTGGCTATTATTGGAAAATCCGGTGATATTTCACGTAATTTTTTGACGATAGCAACAGTATTTTTTCCACCAGAAACGTTAACAATTCTAGCTCCTGATTGCAACATTCTTTCTTCTAAATTTTCATTTAAAGATACAATTGAAAGAACGACAGGAATATCAACATATTCTACTAATTCCTGGATAAACTCTGTTTTAGTAGGTGCGTTTAGTACTACAGCTGTGGCTCCATGAAGTTCGGCATCTAAAGCAATTTCACGAACTCGCGGTCCGGCAGTAGTTCCACCCCCTACTCCAGCAAAAACTGGTCGCTGGGCTACATCAATAATTGAATTAGTAATTTGCATCGTTGGTGTAAAAGGATACACCGCAATAACTGCATCAGCATTACAATTAGAAATCACGGCAACATCAGTAGAAAACAATAACGATTTAATTCTTTTTCCATTGATGATGATTCCGCTAGCATCACGAATACATTCGGGCACCATAATTGTATGACTTCTAAGTTGGGTATTAATTCTAGGTGCTTCTTTTTTCATTTTGATTTCTCCCCTTTTTCTTTTTTCTAATTGTACAACTTCTTTATGAATTTTTAATGTCTAACTGTTAAGAAAATGATAAACTGCTCCAATTAAATTAGCTTCACCAGCAAAATGACATTTTACCACTTGTGGACGAATCTTGGCATGAGAGATTTTTTGATAAATTTTATCTAAATGACTCTCTACTTGTTCAATTAAATCATCACGGGCACTAATCGCCCCTCCAATGACAATCATCTCAGGATCATAAACATATTGTAAATTAAAAATTCCCATTGCCAAAACACTATAATATTGATTCACATATTTTTGATAAACTGGATTAGTATCAGCCTGATCAAAAATTTCTTTCCCATCTAAACTTTCTACTGGGACATCTAATTCTTTGGCAACCGCTTTTACAACCGCAACTGTTGATCCAGCTTCAGACCAGCAAATATATTGATCGTTTTCAATATCATTTAAAGCTACCATATAGCCAAATTCACCACCATGAAGATGTTTACCTTTATGAATCAGACGATTTTTAACTACAGCGCCACCAATTCCCGTACCACTGACAATAAACATACAATCATTAACCTTACTGGCAGCCCCTTTCCAAACCTCAGCTAAAGCAGCACAGTTAGCATCATTTTCAATAGTTACTCGTAAATTTAACCGTTGCATCAAATCGTTTTTAATATTAGGACCATGAATATAATCTAGCGCACTAGAACCTTCAATAATTCCCACTTCGCTATCAACAGCTCCTGGCATACTTAAGGCAATCCCATCAATTTTTTGATCAATTTGATGATAGATATCTTCCATGATTTGATACATTTTTTCTAAAGAATCAGGCGTAACTACTTTTCCTTGACTTTTAATTACACCCAAATCATCAATAACTCCATATTTGATTGATGTTCCACCAACATCCATCGCTAAATATAATGCCATAATTTCACCTCTTCTTTAATATTTAGAAATAAAACATCTGAAACCAGATGTTTTATTCACGATTAGCAACTTGTTTTTGAACCATCGCTACAAAATCATCAAATGGTACAGTAGTTTGTTTTTGTTGACCATGTAAACGATAAGTAACCGTACGTTGATCGCGTTCATTATTACCAAGTACTAATAAATATGGTACTTTTTCCATTTGTCCTTCACGAATTCGATAACCTAATTTTTCTTCTCGGGCATCTAATTCAGCTCTTAATCCTTGTTGCTTTAATAATGAATTGATTTCCATTGCATAATCTAAATGATATTCATTATTAACTGGTAACACTTTGATTTGTGTTGGTGCTAACCATAATGGGAATACTCCTTTAGTTTCTTCAATCAAGAAAGCAGTGAAACGATCAAATGTTCCAAAAATAGCTCGGTGCAATACCACTGGTATTTGTTTAGAACCATCTTTATCAACATATGTAAGTTCAAAACGTCGTGGTAATAAAAAGTCTAACTGACAAGTAGAAAGAGTAACTTCAGGTCCAACCGCTGGTTTAACTTCAACGTCCAATTTAGGTCCATAAAAAGCTGCTTCACCAACTGCTTCAAAATAATCTAATCCTAAATCATTTAATACTTCTCTTAATTTAGTCTCAGCTGCATCCCACATTTGATCATCATCAAAATATTTCTCTTTATCATTTTTATCCCGTAAAGATAATCTAAATTTATAATCTTTAATTCCAAAGTCTTTATAAACATCTAGAATCAAGCTAACAACTTTTTTAAATTCTTCACCAATTTGTTCCGATGTCACAAATAAATGAGCATCGTTTTGGCACATACAACGAACTCTTTCCAATCCTTTAACGGCCCCACTGGCTTCATATCTAAAGTCAGTAGCAAATTCACCAATTCTAATTGGTAAATCACGATAAGAATGTAAAGAATTTTTGTAAATCAACATATGATGAGGACAGTTCATTGGTCGTAAGACAAACTCTTCGTCATCAACTTTCATTACTGGGAACATATCATCTTTATAATGATCCCAGTGTCCTGAAGTTTTATATAAATCAACAGTTCCAACACAAGGACTATAAACATGATCATATCCTAAAGCTCGTTCTTTTTCATAAATATAATTTTCTAATTGACGTCTAATAAAAGCCCCTTTTGGTAGCCACATAGGCATTCCAGCCCCAACAAGACGATGATTCATGAATAAACTTAATTCTTTACCGATTTTACGATGATCACGATTTTTTGCATCTTCTAACATTGCCAGATGTTCTTGTAATTGTTCTGGAGTTGGGAAACAAACACCATAGATTCTTTGCAATACCTTATTGTTTTTATCCCCTTTCCAATAAGCTCCAGAATGTTTAATTAATTTAAAATTACGGCAGGCTTTAACGGTCTCAACATGAGGACCACGACAAAGATCTACAAAATCACCTTGACGATAACAGCTAATGTTAGTACCAGCTTCAAAATGATTGATTAAATCGATTTTATATTCATCATCTTTAAACATTTCTAACGCTTCTTCTTTAGTAATTTCTTCACGTACGATACGTTTTCCATCTTTACAGATTTTTTTCATTTCTTTTTCAATCTTAGGAATGTCTTCATCTTTAATTACTTCATCACCAAGATCGATGTCATAATAAAATCCTTCACTAACTACTGGTCCTACCCAAAATTTAGCTTGAGGATATAAATGTTTGACTGCTTGAGCCATGACATGAGCACAAGAGTGATTTAATACACTTAATTGTTCATCTTCTTTAAAATTAATCATCTTTCTCTCCTATCCAGAAACGTAAATATGTTTCTTTTGTTTCCTTATCATAATATTTATTTTCAAATTTTCCGCCACATTTTTCAATCGTTTTTCTAGAAGCGATGTTTTCTTGTTTACAAGTTAGTAATAAAGGATAAATTTCCCATCTTTTAGCTATTTTAATCACTTCTTGAAGCATTGATGTAGCATAGCCAAGTTGTCGTTTACTTGGCAAGATGCTATAACCAATATGGCCTCCAATTTTATTCAAGCTATCATTTAAACAATGACGCAAATTAATAGTTCCAACGATTTGGTCATTTTCTAGATAAAAATAAGTTGTCCCTGGAACATAACCAGGATCTAAATTTATTCCTAAATGATTTTGCTTTTCTTTTTTCAACCAGGTTCGATAATCATCATAAAATTGTAAGCCCCCATCACCATTAATATAATCTTCACCAAAATCATAGGTTTCTTGTAAATAAGCCTTTATCATAGCTTCATGATGATAATCTGGATACACTAACTGGGCCAACTTATTACCCCCTTTCAATAAAAAAACTCTCATCCCAAAGGACGAGAGCATCGTGGTACCACCTTTATTCGTTACATTCGTAACCTCAAAGCTATAACGCGCTACCGACATTCTCTTTCGAGTGTTGCATATTAGGGAGTACCTAAATAACCTTATCAAGGCTTTCACCAGCCGCCTTTTCTCTACATCAAAGAATTATCTAAACATGTCCTAAATCATTGCATCTATATTCAAATACATTCTACATATTTATTTTTTTAAAGTCAATAAATTTATTTATCTTTAGCAGCCTGTTGTAATAAATATTCTTGGCGAATATTATCAGTTTCTTTTTTCAAAGCTCGATAAACATATTTAGAAGGCATTTTAGTAAACATCGTTACTGTATCGCATTTTAAACAATATAAAGCTTGAATCCCCCGAATATTAATTCTTTTGATCCAGTCACCTTCAGCTTTACAAATTCCACATTCAACTTTATTTTGCGGTTCAACTATTTGTATTCTCATTTCCATCACCCAAAAATTAGTATGCACCAATCAATTTAAAATATTTGTCGGATTTTAGTTAATACTTATTTCCATTAACTAATTTCTTTAAATCCTTAACTTCCTGCGGTTTTAAAATTCGATATTTACCAGGCGTCAATCCTTTTAAATTAACACAGCCAACACTTAAACGATGTAATCTTTTTACTGGATGTCCAACACTTTCAAACATCTTTTTAACTTGGCGATTTTTACCTTCATACAACTTAATTCTTAAAACCGTAGTTTTATGTTCAATATCTTTACTAATTATTTTGATCTTACAAGGTAATGTTTTTGTTCCTTCTAAATAAATTCCTTTTTCTAATTTATGTAATGTTGCCCCATTGATTAGTCCCGTAATTGACACTTCATAGATCTTTTCTAAATGATATCGCGGGTGCATGATCATATTGGCAAACTCTCCATCATTAGACATGATCAATAAGCCAGTTGTATCATAATCTAAACGTCCAACTGGATAAATTCGTTCCTTAACATCAGTGAAATAATCAGTTACTTTTGTCCGATCAAATTCATCATCTAAGGTACAAACACATCCCTTTGGTTTATAGAATAAATAATAAACTTTGTTTTCTGAAACAATTGGTTTACCATCAACAGTAATAAAATCGCCTTTTTTAACTTTAGTTCCTAATTCAGTCACTACTTTACCATTAACGGCAACTTTACCTTGAATAATTAAATCTTCAGCTTTTCTTCTTGATGTATAGCCGCTTGCAGCAATTGCTTTTTGTAACCTTTCCATATAATATCTCACCTACTTTTTTATCATTATACTGAAAAGTTTTTTAAAAGCAATAAAATTAATCATAGTTTTTAACAACAACAGTTTTTTTGTCAAAATCAATAAAAGTCTGGAAAGCATAACGGTTTTTGTCTTCATCCCAGATTTCAACAAACTTTGGAGTTACCTCGATTAAAATCTCGGTATCTTCATGGCTATAGGCATTATAACTTTGCCATAGATATTTTTGATACAGTTTTTCAAAGCGATGATCTTCTTGGTCAACTACTAAACCTAAATTTTTAGCAATCCCTTCAACCTGAACCCCACCACAGCATAAAGCAACCTGAGGATTTTGAAATAACTGCTGTGTTTTACGGAAATTTTTATCAGTTTTAAAATAAATCTTCTGATCATAAAATAAACAGCTAACATTTCTTACCATGACATAATCATTGACACTTGATGCCAGTGCCATGATCTTCCAGTCACCAAGCTTTTTAAACATCAATTCTACTCCTTCATTAAATTGCATCTTAAGACCTCCTTTATTTACCAGCATAACGATGCATTACTGGACTGATTTTTTTATAAATTACAAAAGTAACTAAACAGGTTGCTAAATTCTTAATAATATTGAAAGGAATAATTCCTAACAGAACTAGTTTAAAAGTACTATCAACATAAGGATTAACTGCCTGAGTCATGGAAATAATCGCATCCATATCCATTCCATATAAGGCAACATAAAATGGGATAATGATTACCATATTAGTAAACACGGCTACCACAACATTAGTAATTGAACCAGCAAGCATTCCATAAATAGCCCCTCGTTTAGTTTTATTATGACAATAAATAATAGAAGCTGGTAAAACTAATGCCAATGACAACATCAATCCCTGTAATTCCCCAGTAAACATTGAATTAGTTCCGGAAATTACCAGTTGCAGCAATATCCGTAATACTACTACTAAAATTCCGGCTACGGGGCCAAAAGTAAAAGCAACGATCAGTTCTGGAACACCGGCTAAGTCAAAACTTAGAAATGGTGGCATAAATGGTAACGGAAAACGGAACATCATTAAAACCGCTGCCAAGGCCCCAAAAATAGCAATCAATGCAATCATACGAATCTTTTTTTCTTTCATATAAACCCTCCTAAAATAAAAAACCTGAAAACAAAAATTGTCTTCAGGTAAGATTTTAGAAATGTCTTTTCTCATCCGGACTGTAACCGTCGGTGCTAGAATTTCACTAGCTCAGCCATATAAATTAATATATGGGTCATGGACTATCACCATCGGTAGGGACTTGCACCCTGCCACAAAGACGTTTATTTAGTTTTGAATGATAAAAAACAAATCTAATAATAGTATATACCGATAAATTCAAAATAACAAGTATTCCTAAGTAAAATCATTCTAAAAATAAATCACACGCATAAACTACTAATGGTGATAAATGTGAATCTTACAATCTTAAATCTCATTGTCTCATTACTTTTGATTCCCTTAAACAGTACTACTCCGGTAACCTTTCAAGGAAAAAGCTATATTGTTATGGAAGCTAGTAATCAAGTAGTTCTAGAGGGCAGCAATGAAGATTATATTCAAAGTGTTGCTTCAATTTCAAAAATCATGACCTGCATCATTGCCATTGAAAATATGGATTTAGATACAATGATAACGGTTGATGAAACGATCAATCAAGCCTGGGGCAGTGGCATTTATATACATATAGGCGATAAAATCAGTTTGCGTGATTTACTATATGGGCTAATGCTAAGAAGCGGTAATGATGCCGCCGTCATGATTGCCAAAGCCGTAGGAAAGGAGGTTTATCATTTTGTCGATATGATGAATGATAAAGCTAAAGAATTACAGCTGCATAATACTACTTTTTCTAATCCTACTGGTTTAGATGAAGAAGATAACGGCAATCAATCAACGGTCTATGATATGGCCAGATTAATGGCTTACTGTCACCAAAATCCGATTTTCAATGAAATTGTTAAGACAGTTGAATATCAACGTGAAGACGGCAACGGAACCTGGCATAATAAAAACAAGCTGCTGACAAATTATAAATACTGTATTGGCGGTAAAACTGGCTATACTAAAAAAGCTAAGCGAACTTTAATAACCATGGCTAGTAAAGATGGACTCGATTTAATTATCGTTACTTTTAATTGTGGCAACGATTTTGAATTCCATCAACAAAAATATGAAGAATGTTTCGATACTTTAAAAGAAACTAAAATATTTTCTCATGGAATCGTCGAATTTCAACAGCAACAATATTATTTAGATTTTGATATTTTGGTCAACAAAAAAGAAAATGATCAAGTTCAAGTAGCTTTTGAAAATAACGAAATCATCGTATTAGTTAATAATCAGCCAGTAGCTAGAGAAAAAGTAGTTCCTTATCGCTTTAGTCTTGGCTTTAAAATGGTTTTTAAGGACTTATTTCATGGCTAAAATCTTTAAATACGGTATCTTGATCTTTATTATTATTGCTTTTATTACTGGTAGTCAGGCGCAGCTTTTAAGTGCCATTCTAGATTCTCCCATGCAGGTTTTTGATTTAATCAAAGTTTTAGTTTTAAGTGCCTGTCTGTGGAATGGTTTGCTTAATATAATTCAGGCCTCTGGTTTAATTGACCAGCTCTCATTTATCATTAAACCTATCTTAAAGCTAATCTATGGAGCGGTAATTGATGATAAACAAGTATATCCATATTTATCAGCTAATTTTATTGCCAATTTGTTAGGAGTTGGCTCTCTTGCCTCTATTAGTGGTCTAAAAGCAATGCAAGCCTTAAAAGTATATCAAAAAAATGAAAATGAACCAGGTAAAGAAATGATGATTTTAGTGATTATGAATACTGCCGGATTATCATTGATTCCAACGACGATGATGACTTTAAGACAAAGTTATCATAGTCAAAATATATTAGGTTTTTTTATTTATAGTATTATTATCGGATTTATCATTACCGTGATTGGAATTGTAGTTAGTAAGGTGATTGAACACCATGAATAGTTTAATTTTAATTATTCTAGCGATTGCTTTAATCGAAGCAATCATCAAAAAAGTTGATGTATTTTCTAAATTCCTCGAAGGAGTAAAAGAAGGCAGTAAACTATTAATAACCTTATTTCCCACCATGATGGCCTTTATCTTATGGGTGGCCTGTTTTCAAAATTGTGGTTTACTAGAAATTCTCCAAAACTTATTAAAACCAATCATCGATTATCTTAAAATTCCAGTAGAAATCATTATGATGATGATCATCCGTCCCTTTTCTTCCAATGGTGCTTTAGCCTTATTGAATGATATATTTATTAATTATGGTGTTGATCATCCTTACAGTCTACTTGGTTCAATCATTCAAACTGGAAGTGATACAACTTTTTATGTCGTAACCTTATATTTTGGCAGCATCCAGTTAAAAAATAATCGCTATGCTTTAAAATTAGGATTATGGTTAGATTTTATTGCCTGTTTATTAGCTGTTTTATTTTATCTCAACTTTATTAAATAATAATTATTGATATTTTTTTGCAGAAAATTAAAATAAAATCAAAAAAGAGAAACAATACTTAGTGATCGTTTCTCTTTTAGGTCATAGTTATAAATAATTTGAGCAACTTTGTATGATAACATTTTAAATTTATTAACCATAAAACTATGACTAATAAATTATAGGATAAATAGTCTCGACATTCAATAATTAAAAACATAAAAAAATTCTTTTGAGATTATAATTTTTACTTATAATAGTATTTAAGCCACTTTAAATAACCAGATTTATAAACCAAAAAAGATTTCTAAGCACAACAAAAGTTTTAGCTATTAAAATGGGATGTATGCATGTCAACGGACCACAAACCGACATTGATGAAGCAGCAACAATAATTAAAGAAGCAGCTCAAACAATGGCCGAGCTGATTCAAGAAGGAAAAATTTTACACTGAAGCGTTTTTGAGGCTGATGAAGAATATTGTCTAATTTCAGTTATAGAAAATAGCTATAGCATCATTAACCACAAACATGAAAGCCTTTTTGCATTTCTTGAAGAAAATAACATCAGTTGGATTGCTTTTTCACCATTAATGAAAGGACTATTGACTAATAGTTTCCA
Source organism: uncultured Thomasclavelia sp. (assembly GCF_944324745.1). Classification (GTDB taxonomy): domain Bacteria; phylum Bacillota_I; class Bacilli_A; order Erysipelotrichales; family Coprobacillaceae; genus Thomasclavelia. The sequence continues at coordinate 12,737 of NZ_CALUXO010000027.1, forward strand.
AAAAGGTGTAACCTTTGCTAAAGATGATTGACTCAGTGGTTCAATGATTGTACAACCGATTTATCAGCAAAACTTAGAAATTATCTTAAAGAACTGGCTAAAAAACGCCTCTCCAGCCCAACTATCTCTAGCCTGGATTTTAAATAAAAAGCCATATATCGTTTCTATTCCAGGAATAAAAAAAACGCTTAGTTGAAAATGCAACAGCTGCTGATATCATTTTAGCTTTACAAGAAATGGATGAAATTGAAAAACTAGTAAATGAATTACATGAACAAAATAGAAAAGATAATGTAGAGTAATAAATATCTATTTTAAAAATAACAAAAATCGAACTCTTATGATAACTAATTAAAGAGTTCGACTAGATATACGTTAATTTAATCCTGATTTTCTTTTGTAACTATTGATAGATTTTTTGTCAAAAATAAACTTATCTTTCATTTATTATTTCCAATTGTTTAAATAATTGGATTTGTTTATCCATTGCTATTTTTAAAATTGGAGCATAAATTAACATTCCCAGAACAGTTCCCTCACGAATAACTAGTGGTAGATCACTAAAAAAACAAACTAATAACGAAACTATAATTCCAATAATATCAACTGACTGTCTGATTTTAGAAAATTCAAATTTTGTTTTCTTCGATAGTTCAAGACAAAATCCTTCCAATGCAAAGGTTACGACATTTAAAGCCATGATACCGCCAACAAATATTGCCATTCCAATATATCCAATAATTAAGGCCATTAATCTTAAAGGATAGCTAGATAATTCAAAATTCAGGACACTATAAGTCATAAAATTAACTACAAATCCAAATAAAAAACTAACTAAAATCTGTAAAATATGACGATAATTAAACTCTTTTTTCAATAATAACAATTCGCCTAAAACACAACCACAATTAAAAATAAAGCCCATAGTTCCTACTTTAATTGAAGTAACTAATGAAAATGTTTGAGCTAAAGCATCCCAGGCTCCGACTCCAATTGCTGCTTTTAATGTTAAAGCACAGGCACAGCCATTGAGACTAATCAAAATAATCAGCATTAAATACGTTTTATAATTCTTCACCATTTGTTGCAATTACCTTTTGATACCAATAATATGAATCTTTTTTATAACGATCTAATGTTCCACTATCTTCATCTTCTTCTCGATCAACATAGACAAATCCATAACGTTTTTGATATCCATTTAACCAACTTAATAGATCGGTATATGACCATGTACAATAAGCCAATACTCGACAACCATCATCACAAGCTTTCTTTAATTCTTTGATATGTTCTCTTAGATAATCGGTTCGATATTGATCATGAACCTTTCCATCTTCCAACTTATCAAATGCTCCTAGACCATTTTCACTGATGACGATTGGTAAATCATATCTTGAAGTGATTTCACGACAACACATTCTTAGCCCCATTGGATCAATCGTCCAATCCCAGTCAGTTGTTGGTAAATTAGTATTTGGTGGGTTTTTGTATAATCCCGGAACTCCTTGTACTGTCGCTGTTCCTTTTTTACCAGTGTTGTTCATTTCATGAGTCGTTCCAACTCCATTGATATCATTATATTCAACTGTTGTTGTTTGATAGTAGTTGACCCCCATAAAATCAATTAAACCGGCAGCTTTTTTCAGGATTGCTTCATCTTCTGGCTCCATTTTGATTGTTATTCCCTGTGAGCTCAAATATGTCAATGCTGCTCGTGGATATCTTCCGTATGCATAGACATCCATCCAGAAATAATTCTTTAGATCATCATAGTCAGCTTTAGCCATCGCATTTTCCGGTTTGTTGTCAATGGCATAACTTGGTGAATAAGCAAAGCTGGCTCCTACTTTAGCTTCGGGCCACATCTGCTTTAAAGCTATGACACTTTTAGCATGAGCCATATTGGCATGATGATTTACCTGACAGAATGTTTGCATATCATCGACTTTTCCTGGTGGATGCATCCCTTCTAACCAGCCATGCCCAGTAAAAATATTTTGCTCATTCATGGTGATCCAGTATTTAACCCGGTCACCATAACGTTTGAAGATTGTTTTGGCATAGTTGACATAATCATCAACGATTTGACGACTTTCCCAGCCATGATATTGATCTTCTAAGGCTTGTGGCATATCCCAGTGATAAACGGTTACCATTGGTTCAATTCCATATTTTAATAATTCATTGATCAAATTATCATAGAACTGTAATCCTGCTTCATTAACTTCACCATTTCCATTAGGATAGATTCTAGTCCAGGCAATTGAAAAACGATATGTCTTTAATCCCTGCTCAGCCATTAAGGCAACATCTTCTTTGTAACGATGATAATGGTCTACTGCCTTGTCTCCAGTTGTGGCTTTAAAAGTTTTACCAGGAATTCTAACGAACTTATCCCAGTTAGAAACTCCTTTTCCATCTTCATTCCAGGCTCCTTCTACTTGATAGGCTGCCGACGCACTTCCCCAAAGGAAATCTTTTGGAAAACCTTTGCTTTCTTTAAAATACATTTAACTTACCTCCTTGGCTAGACCATATCACTTTTTGCCAGGTAATACAATAATCAATAAATGAGTTGTCTAAACTTGAAATAGCGTTTCATAATTAGTCAAATAATCAATAAAAAAATGAAATAACATAAAATAAAAAAGGAAACTCTTGTTTGAGTTAATCCTTGTCTTCATTTATTAAATTTAATATTGATTTTCTAGTTCGTTCATAATGCTTAGCATTTTTAACTTTTCGATTTAAATACTGATCATAATTGTTAGAAAAAACTACAGCATATAAACAATTGAGTAAATATGATAATGACTGTTCAGTCGAAAAATTAGCTATTTTACTATAAAGTTTTTCTTTTGATACCATATACAAACAACAATCAGCATTTTTACTTATATAATTATCGCCAATACTTGTAATACTTATTATCTTAACACGATTTGTTTTTAAAATTTCAATAAAAAATTCAGGCTCTCTTATACGATTATTACCAGTATATGAAATGACGATGGCACAATCATTATCATTTAATAATGATGCCCAATAAATTCCATCATCATTTTCACAAACAATCACTTCGATACCAATTGGCAACATTTTATTTTTAAATAAATTAGCACTATGAATATTATTGCTAACACAAAAAACTACTATTCGTTTACTGTTTAATAATATAGTAGCAGCCTGTTTAAAGTTCTCAACTTTATTTAGATCTTTAGTTTGCTGCAATGTTTCCATCTGTAATTGACATAAATTATTAATAATATCATCAGTTGTATCATCAGACTTAAATGGTAAATTAACATCGACCGATAGCTGATACTTATTCTTAAGCATCATTTCTTTACTATAACTTTTCATAAAATCATTCCAGCCAGAAAATCCTAATGTCTTAGCAAAACGAACTAAGGTTGCTTTAGATGTATAGGTTTTATTAGCTATTTCCTGCATCGTAAATTGAGTTAAATCAATATCTTCTTGAAGAATAAATTCAGCAATATTTTTTCTAGCATCATTGTATTCAATCGTAATCTCCTCTATTTGTTGCAACAAATACATTTTCATCACCATTTTTATTTTAACTTATTAGTTAAAAAAGCTCAATCTATTCATGTAACTAAAATAATAGCAACAATTAAAAAGCTTTTATTTTTGTAAAATTATTAAAATAACTTTATCTTTAAAGAAAGATAATAAATAATTATTAGCTGTAAATCACACAAATTTTATATGCTTTATAAGCATATAACTATATTGAATATAAGTATTTGCTATTGGAAATAATAATTGCTACTATGTAGAAGGAAAAAACAAGGAGGAAATTATAGATGAAAAAAGGACTCATTTTCATTTTAACAATCGGTGTATTTAGTATTATTAACACCGAAATGGGAGTTGTTGGTATACTGCCATTAGTAGCCCAAAATTATGGTGTTTCAATAGCAACTGCCGGTCTTTTAGTCAGTATGTTTGCATTAATAGTAGCCTTTTCAGGACCAACAATGCCATTATTAATGTCAGGTATCAATCGTAAAAAAGCAATGGTACTGGTATTAGGGGTTTTTACAGCTTGTAATGTTATTTCAGCTTTTGCAACTAACTTTTCAGTTGTCTTAATAACTCGAATCATCCCAGCATTTTTCCAGCCCGTTTATGTTTCTTTAGCTTTATCGGTTGCTGGTTCATCTGTAGAAAAAGCCGATGCGCCAAAAGCTGTCGCTAAAGTTATGATGGGTGTTTCGGCGGGAATGGTCTTAGGAGTGCCTATCGTTAGTTTTATTTCTAATTTAACTTCATTGCAAGTTGGAATGCTTTTCTTTGCAGCTGTTAATGGTATTGCCTTAATTGCAACGATATTCATGGTTCCTGATTTACCAGTCAAAGAAAAACTTTCATACGGTTCACAAGTCAGTGTTTTAAAAGATGGAAAAGTTTGGTTATCAATAATTGGCGTAATCTTTTTAAATGGTTCAATCTTTGGTGTTTATAGTTACTTGTCTGAATATTTAGAAGCGGTTACTAACTTACCATCTGGTCTTGTAAGTATCTTGTTATTAGTTTATGGTTTATCAAATATTATTGGTAATTTAATTGCTGGAAGAATGTTAAGTAGTCGTGCTAAAGGATTTATTACTACCTTTCCATTTTTACTAGTAATTGTATATGTAATTTTATTTTTCCTTGGATATTTGACTATTCCAATGATAATCCTAACTTTTGTATGGGGTGTTTTAGCTGGAGCAGCTGCCAATATCAATCAATACTGGTTAGCCACAGCAGCAGCCAAAGCACCAGATTTTGCTAATGGATTATTCTTGGCATCTACAAACTTAGGTACAACAATTGGAACAACAATCTGTGGCTATTTTCTATCGGCCTTGGGGACTCCATTTATTGTTTTAGGTGGTATTATCTTTATTGTTATTGCTTTTATCTTGATTACATTAAGAATTGCGGTTGAAAATCGTACTGGTGATATTATCACTGAATAATAAAAAATATGTTCTTATACGAGGAGATTAGATAATGAAACTTAAAATAAAGATTAATGAGCGTTGTTTTAAAGCTACTTTAAGCCAGAATAAAGCTGTTGATGCTTTAGTAACAATGCTTAAACAAGCTCCAATTACCATTTCTATGAGTGATTATGGCGGTTTTGAAAAAGTTGGGGCCTTAAAAAATAATCTACCAGCCCAAGATAAATATACAGCAACTGTCGCTGGAGATATTGTATTGTATAACAGCAATCAAATTGTCATCTTTTATGGATCAAACTCCTGGAGCTATACCCGTTTAGCTAAAGTTGATAACTTAGATGGCTGGAAAGAAGCTCTTGGTCATGGCAACATAACAGCAATATTTTCATTAGATGATTAAATTAATAAATAGTTATATTATATATTAAAAGGTAAGGACAGTAAAAAACAATGTCATTAAGTTAAGATGATAAAATTTTAGCCAGGAATTATATGTAAATATATTTTTCCTGGTTTTTAATATTTATTCAAGCTAAAAAAGTGTAGTCTTGAAACTACATTTTTCAAGGTATATAATAAATTATGTTAGTTATAACGATAGTTAAAGAATACGGCAGTCTTTGGCTTGACATGTCGCTT
>NZ_CALUXO010000028.1 GCF_944324745.1 uncultured Thomasclavelia sp.
AAAAACACTTTTAAATATATCTTCTTTGATAATTACGACTATATTATCTATTTACATGAAAAAGGCAAACTAAGAGATGTTGCTTTTGATAATCTTCAAAAGACCATCCTCTGTTCCTCTATCCATCTTGGTTACGATCTCTTTGTCTGCCCTAATTGTGGCAAAGAAACCATTGTTGCTCATACCTGCAATTCCAGATATTGTTCCAAATGTGGTGCCAAATCCAGTCAGAAACGGGCTGCTTATGTCAGTGCTATGGCTTTTAGATCTAAACATCGTCATATCGTCTTTACCATCCCTGCTCAGCTTCGTGTCTTCTTCATCAGAAACAGAGCTTTGCTTGATGGTCTTTTTGTCGTTACCAGAAATACCCTGGCCTCTCTTTTTAACGATAGAAAATATCGTAAACAAAAGCGTATCGAAAAAAAGAAAGGTATCTTTCATCATAGAAAAAATAATAAATCCCAATATCTATACAAAGATACTACTGACAATATTATCTTTGGTGCTATTGCTTCATTGCACACCTTCGGTAGACCTCTTGACTGGAATCCTCATGTTCATGTTCTGGTATGCGAAGATGCCTATGATGTAAAAAATGATACAATTAAAAATTTCTGTTATATGGACTACAAAAAATTGCGCCAAACCTGGCGATATCAATTGCTCCAATATCTTGATGAACATATTGGAAATGACAGAGAATTCAAACATCTTAAAAGATGGTTCTATCAAAAATATGAGGAGGGATTCTATGTTTATGCTCCAAAAATTGAAGATGATCAGACCAAAGATGATATTGAAAAATGTGTTCAATATATAACCCGTTATACCAGCAGACCAATAATGGCTGAAAGCCGGATAGTAAACTATGATGATGACAAGAAAATGATCCATTGGTTCTATCATCGTCATGAAGATAACAAACGTGTCGATGTCAGAGAATCTGTTTATAGTTTTCTTAACAAGGTATTGATGCACTGTCCTGAGAAGAACTTCAAGATGGTAAGATACTATGGTTTTTATTCAAACAAATCAGAAAAGACATATAACCGGATGGTAGAACTGTTTAGTCATAAATTAAAAAGAAAAGAAGAACTAAAAAAAGCCAGAAGAGCCATGATAGAAAAAAGACAAAAAGAATTACATTTCAGATACAATATGATAAAATCATTTCTAAGAGATCCATTGCTTTGTGAATGTGGAGAAATAATGGAATATCAGGAAAGCTATGATCCATTTGATGGAGACGATAGAAATGACAGGAACTATCGTAACCGTAAGATTCTCAAAGCAAGATACAGGTATGAACATAGGAAGAAGGTATACAAATGATCAATCTTAGTGATGAGGAACTAGCGGAATTATTAGGGGAACCCGAAGTAATGATACCAATGAAATGTAAACGATGTGGCTATGAAGAGAACGTACCAGAGTGGATACTGGAAGAGTTTTTAGGAGCAGAGATATATTCTGGCAAAGGAAATCATGGATACAGGTGTCAGTGTCCAGAATGTAATGGAACAATGGTTAGGAAAAAATAGTAATTTTCTAACACTTTTTTAGCTACATAAAAAATCCAACTATCACATATACCCTTATAGTTGGATTTTTTTCTTCTATCTTCGAACGAATCCAATTCCCTATATGAAAAAAAAGGATTTCTCTAAATAGAGAAATCCTATAACTACATCATTTATTGATGAGATCTTTTTCTTGCAACTGTATATGTTGTTGCAGATAAAGCCATTAAGACACCTAAACCTAACAATGCCATATCATCACCAGTTTTAACTGCTGTAGATGGATTTTTAGGTGTAGTTGTTGAACCGCTACCAGTTGATGGATTAGTTACATCAGTTGGAGTATCAACACTACCAGTACTCTTAACTTGTTGTCCTAACCAGTGCCATGCAGTTAATTCACCATCTACACATTCATTATTATCAAAGTAAATCCATGACCAATGACCGTTATATTGATAAGGTGTACCGTCAGCATTGAAGAATCTACCTGTAGTATCATGTACATCTTCAAATGCAGATACATGAATATTTTGAGCACCAGCAGCTAATAAACGTTCAATTGTAGGTTCTGCACATAATGTAGGATCTACTGTTGGATCATTTTTAGCATATGTAAACCAGATTGGCATATCTTTAATTGCTTCGATTTGTTCATCTGTAATATATTGATCTTGGAATGCTTCACAAATTGGGAATGCTGCTGCGAAATAATCAGGATATGTTAAGATCATTTCCATTGTCATATATCCACCATTTGAACATCCACCAATAATAATTCTATTTGGATCAATATCTGGATTATCAGCTACATAAGCTTCAATAAATTCCATTAAACTTTCAGTATAAATAGAACCTAAATCACCATTTTGGTAAACTCCATTACCTCCGTCCATCCACATAGTTGCAGCTTGAGGAACTAATACATAAGCACCACCAAATTCACTTTGGAATTCTTCACTTGCAAAAGCAGTTACTTCATTTCCAAGTAAATCGATATAAGAATCATTGATACCATTATTTGTACCTTCACCAGCACCATGTAACCAGATTACTAAGGCATTTTGTTTATCATCTTTTTCTGGTGTATAACTTGCATAGTTATATAATGTTCCATCGCTAGCTGTATATTTTTGATCAAGATCAAAGATTCCATCTACTTGAGGAACGATTTTTTCATCACCAGCAACATCGATATCAGCTTTAATATTAACTGAAGTCAAAACTTCACCAGCACTTGTGACTACTTCACCAGGATTTAATCTAATTGCTAGACGATAAGTTTCGCACCAGCTATTAAATCCACTAGATACACTATAAATGAATGGTGAACCTGTATTTGGATCAACATACATCTCAATTGTTACATATTTAGAATCACCATCAACAGCATTACCATTAGCATCAGAAGGATAAACTTTAGTTACTTGACGTTCTGCAGTTGCAATACCAACTTCACCAGTTGCCCAGTCAACAGTCGCTTGTTTTTCTTCTGTTACTAAGAAATCACTAGCATTTAATGAAGCAGAATCGATAACTTTATCAAATTCTACAATTGTTTTACTTACAGCTGGACCCCAATCATCTCCAATAATATAAGCAGTTTGGCTACCACTTGCTACATTATTGTCAAGTTTAGTCTGTTGTGACATCCATTGCCATAAGTTTGTACCATTTGTATCTACACATTCATTATTGTAGAAATAAATCCATGACCAGTGACCAGCATATTGATAAGGATTACCGTCTTCATCATCAAATCTACCACTAGTATCATGTACATCAGCAAAATAAGAAGTATGAACTTCAGCACCAGCTTTTTCTAATCTATCTGCTAATTCATGGCTTGTTGTATCAGGAATGACTGTTGGATCATTATCAGCATGGATGAACCAAATTGGTACATCTTTAATTGATTCAATCATTTCATCAGTAACATTAGCACTTTGAGTTGCTGGACAGATTGGATAAGCTGCAGCATATAATTCAGGATGAGCAAATAACATAGTCATTGTCATAGCTCCACCAGCAGAACATCCTCCAACGATTACCTTATTAGGATCGATATCAGGATTTTCTCTTAATAATTTTAAAACTAATTGGTAAATAGTTTCAGCACTTGCAGTAGAAGAAACACCAGATTGTCTTTGAGGTGTTAATACATAAGCACCATCCATTGCAGTTTGGAATTCTTCATCGCCCAATGCAGTTGCTTTATTAGCTAATAAAGCCATTTCAACATCATTACCTGTTTCTCCACCACCGTGATTCCAGATAACTAAAGCATTTGTATGATCATCAGCTTCAGGACTGTATAATGCATATTGAACAGTAGTGCTATCATAAGTGAAATCACCTTGTACAAAGTCTTCAATTTGAGGACAAATCTTGCCATCACCAGCAACATCAATTGTTGGTTCAACATAGATTGCACTAATTGTAACATCACCACTAGCTATAGTAGCACCATTAGCTAAATTAACATCTAATTTATAAGGATCTGCCCAGTTGTTTTGGCCATTTGCATAAACAATTGGATTACCTTCAGTTGGTGAAATATACATTTCAACTGTTACATAATTTGAATCTGTAGTTACTTTATCACCATTTTCATTAGATACATAAGCATCTAAAACAGTACGATCACTAACAGTAGTATTGCATGTTTGAACAACTTCAAAATCATCTTTATCTACTGAATCAGCATTAATAGTTTTGTTGAAAGAAATAATTGTCTTCGTAACACCAGCACCCCAATCATCACCAACTACATAGGCTTTTTGTGTTCCTACAGCTTGGTTAGAATTATCTTGGGATGCCATCCAGTTCCATAAAGTACCTGTATCATCTTGGCATAAATTATTATAGAAATAAGTCCATGACCAGTGACCATCATATTGATAAGGTTTGCCAGTATCAACTAATGATAATTCTCCATTTTCATCATCAAAGAATCTACCAGTAGTATCATGCACATCTTCAAAATATGATTCATGAACATTAGTAGCTCCCGCTTCTCTTAAACGACTTGCAAGAGGAATACTGTTGGTCTGTGGATTACATGTTGTATCATTTAAAGCATGAATAAACCAAATTGGAATATCTTTAATTGATTCAATCATTTCATCAGTAACACTGTTGCTTGAAGTTGCAGGACAGATTGGATAAGCTGCAGCATAAAATTCTGGATGATCAAATAATAATTGCATTGTAGTAGCCCCACCTGCTGAACATCCACCAACGATTACTTTATTAGGATCAATATCACTATTTTCAGCTAATACTTTATTAGCCAATTGATAAATAGCTTCATATACATCTTTCCCACCACTTCTTTGTGGCACTAAAATATAAGCACCATCCATTGCAGCTTGGAACTCATCTCCAGCTAAAGCAGTAACTTTGTTACCTAATAAATCGATTTGAACATCAGTTCCAGTTTCCCCAATACCATGATTCCAGATAACTAAAGCATTTGTATGATTATCGGCTTCAGGTGCATATAGAGCATATGATAATGTCGCATCACCGTAAGTATATGTATCAATATCAAAACCATCTAATTGAGGACAAATTTTACCGTCTCCGGCAACATCAATGACTGATTCAACATTTAATGTAGTGATTACTTCATCACCAGCAGTTAATGTTGCCCCTTCAACTAAATTAACATTTAGTTCATAAGGATTAGCCCAATTGTTCCGCCAAGTTTGACCATTCCAAACAATTGGATTACCTTCATTAGGGTTAATAGCCATTTGAATAGTAACAATATTAGAAGCTTCGTTTACTTCATTTCCATTAGCATCTGAAACATAAGCATCTTCAATTGTTCTATCACTGAAAGAACCATTTAGTCCTTGAGATACACTAAAATCACTTGGCTGTACTGAATCAGGATCAACAGTTTTATCAAGAGTAATAATTGTTTTAGTAACACCTGGACCCCAGTCATCGCCAACTACATAAGCTTTTTGAGTACCAGTAGCAGTTACACCATCAGCAGCGTATGTAGGAGTGATTGTTAACCCAAAGACCATCATTGCGCTAACTAACAAGCTTAATGCTTTTTTAGCTTTTCTAACCATTTTGTTTTTACCTCCTTTTCTTTTATATTCTGGTTATATAAGAATTATATCTTGTTAAGCGCTTTCGAAATGGTGATTTTCTTGACAAAAAAGCGTTATTTTCTCATCTTTTTTCGATATTCTTTTGGTGAGATTCCCATTTTTTCCCTAAAACAAGTATTAAATGATTTCACATTAGGAAAACCATTCATTATTGCTACATCGATAATTGGATAATCACTATTAATCAAATCTTTTTTAGCATGATTTAATCTAACTTGATTAATATAATGTTTTAATGATATATTCAGATTTTCTTTAAAAATCTTATATAAATATCCTTCAGAAATATCAAATTTCTTACTTATTATTATTGCTGATAAGTCTTCTGTATAATTGTCATTTATATATTTTAAAATCCCCATTATTCTATTTTTATATTTATTATTTTTTATACTTATATTATTTATTTTTTTACGTGCTAAATTATCTAATAACAGAAATACTAACATTTCTATATTACTAATCAATCGAATACTATTATATTGATTAGTATCATCATAATACCTAATAATTTCTAAAATTTTGCCTAAGATGATTTTATTATTCATAGTATTAGGTTGTTTAAAATAAATACTATCAATTTTTGCATAACATTCTTTTATAAAGTCATAATCAATCTGTAAGGCATAACCTTTATAATACTCTTCATTATTGTTAGGGGTAATTTTATGAATAACTTGAGAGTTGATGATATAAATTTGTCCAGCTTTTAATAATATCTCATCACCATTCACCCACAAGTTCATACTTCCATATAACGGAACTAGTATTTCAATACTACGATGCCAATGCTTTTCAATAAATTCACCCTGATAATCTTCAAAATAGAAATCCAATAATTTCGTTGGTAAACTATAATCATGTTCAATTTTCTCGTATTTAAACACTCCAGCCACTATTTTTATACTCCTATATCAAATTTACTAATATAAAATAACCTAGCATAACATAATCTATGACTAAAATTATAACATATTGTTTATAATTTCAAATAAAATTAAGCATTATTTTACATATTTAATACAAATTTTATATATTTTAACAATAATTATTCAATATTTTCGAAAAAATAAATTAAATTTTTACTTTTATTATTAAAAATAGTGGTATAATCGTCCTAGATTATGTTATTCTAAGACAATTTAGGCAAAATAAAAATGACCCGCAGGCCATTTTTCAATTTTATTTATTTACAGCATTCTTTAAAGCAGTACTAGCTTTAAAAGCAGGAGCTTTACTAGCCGCAATTGTCATTGGTTCTCCAGTTCTAGGATTACGTCCTGTTCTTTCTCCTCTTTCACGTACTTCAAAGTTACCGAATCCTTTTAAAGATACTTTTTCACCATTAGCTAAAGCATCAGTCACTACATCGACAAAAGAAGTTATTACTTTATCAACATCAGTTTTTGTCATTTCTGCATTTGAAGCAATCGCTTCTATTAATTCAGCTTTATTCATATCATTTCTCCTCTGTTTATTTTTCTATAGGAATAATCCTAATATTATTATATTACTTATTAACTTTCATTACAAGTTTTAATCAATTATTCAACAAATTCTTGATTTATTTTAGTTACAAATTCCTCAACTGCTTTTTGTGGTGTTGCCCAAGATGTTACTAATCGAATACAGTGGTGATTCTCGTCAATTTTATCCATAACATTAAAGCTAAAATCTTCTTGTAATTTAGCAATCAACTCATCATTTACAATTGGAAAGATCTGGTTTGTTGGTGAATCAACGTACATTTTAAATTTTTTCAAACCTGCCCTTAATATATCTGCCATTTTATTTTCATATTGACCAATTTGTAAATAAAGATCATTGCTGAATAGTTCCTTAAATTGGACTCCAAGCAATCTACCTTTAGCTAACATTGCACCATTTTGTTTCATATTATAGCGAAAATCTGGTTTTAATTGATCGTTTACAATAACAAGACATTCACCAAATAAAGCCCCCATCTTTGTTCCACCAATATAGAATGCATCCGTATATTTAGCTAAATCAGCTAATGATGGTGTATTGGCAACCGCTAAAGCACTCCCTAAACGAGCACCATCAACAAATAAATATAAGTTATACTCTTTACATAATTCACTGATTGCCTGTAATTCATCCAAATAATATACAGATCCGTATTCACTAGATTGTGACAAATAAACCATTTTAGGTTGTACCATATGTTCATCTGGGTGTTGTTTGACAATCATTTCAATCTCTTCTGGTGTTATCTTTCCATTTTGGTGTGGTGCCGTTAAAATCTTATGACCAGTTGCTTCTACAGCTCCAGTTTCATGAACATTAATATGACCACTATCAGCCGCAATAACTGCCTGATATGGTTTCAATGCTGAAGCAATAAATGTCGCATTAGTTTGGGTACCCCCGACCAAATAATGAACATCAACATTTTCATTTTTTAATTGTTTTTTTAATAATTCAGTTGCCTGCAAACAATATTTATCTAAACCATAACCATCAGTTTGTTCTAAATTTGTTTTCAGCAAAGCAGTCATAATTTTTGGATGAGCTCCTTCACTATAATCATTTGTGAAACTATACATAAAATCCCCCTATCTTCTTGGATATAATAATCCATATCTTAAATATAACAAATCTAAAAATGTTTTCAAAACAGTTGAACCAGAAATTGATGATTCACTGAAAGTACTTTCCTGACCTCTTACTACAATAGCCATATCAGCTTGCTTAATGACCTCACTATCAGGATTTAAAGTAATTAAAATAACTTTAGCCCCACGATTTTTTATCGAAGTAACTAAATCACCAACAGGCACCTTTCGGGCTCGTACTGATAGAACAATAGCTACACTATCCTCGTCTAATAACTCGATTCTTTGGCTATCATCTCCACGATCAGCAAAAGCATAGGAAAATTTCCCTAATTTAATTAATTTAAATTGTATATCTGAGGCAAGGATCTTATTAAATTGAAATCCAAAAAAATGCAATTTTTTAGCATCATAGATAATATCACACAAGCGATCTATTTCATGAATATCAATATATTTTTTACTTTCAATTAAAGAATCAATTGTTAAGTCATATACTAAATCGATACATTTACTAGGATCACGATGAATTGCAACCAAATCTTCTGGTTCTAATTTTATTTCATGACTTGCTTGCCGTAATCCAGCTTGAACTTCTTTTTTAAATTCTGCAAAATTATCGCATTTTAAAGCTTTGCAAAATCGCGAAATAGTTGCTGGAGATGTATAACATAAATCAGCCAACTCATTAATAGAAATATCCGGTATTTTTTCAATATTATTTAACACCTGATAACAAATAGTATAATACATATCCTGACTATAAGAAGCATTAATATATGTCAGCAAATTATATAAAATATCTACTTCACCTTTATCTGTTCTTCTAACCACATCTCTCACCTCTTTTTAATTATACACAAATTATAATTAAAAAGAAAACGGGTAAATACCGTTTCCTAATTTTTAATCATTAAAATAAGTAAACTCTAAACAATAAACTCGCTGATCAAACATTTTAGTATTAAATCCATAACAATCACACTCATCTATTTCACCAGTCCAATCATTATTTAATTGATCTAATAATGGTTTAACTTCATCTTCTGATAAATCAATGGTTATATAAAACTCGCTATGATCTTTGATAAGCTGATATGGTCGATTAGGTGAAATTGAAAAATCAGGATTTATTGTCAATAATTTTTGTTTAACCTCCAAATAATCTTGATCATTTTCACTATCAATAACTACATGTAATCTTGCTAACATACTTACCCCCTTGTTAGTATTATACATTTTATTATCTAAAGATGCAAAAAGTCAGCTTTCGCTGACTTTAATTAATAGCATCTCGACCAGTTTCACCTGTTCTGATTCTTAACGCACTCTTTAAGTCATAACTAATAATTTTACCATCTCCAGGTTTTCCGGTGAATGCGGCTTCTTTAATGGCAGCTATCGTCTTAGCTTCCCATTTTTCATCACTTACAATAATCTCAAATTTAATTTTTGGTAACATATTTAC
Organism: uncultured Thomasclavelia sp.; assembly: GCF_944324745.1. GTDB lineage: Bacteria > Bacillota_I > Bacilli_A > Erysipelotrichales > Coprobacillaceae > Thomasclavelia. Next base: position 9,698 of record NZ_CALUXO010000028.1, read on the forward strand.
TTCTACTTCATTACCTCGAATCATTTCAGTATAACCTTTTTGAATCCCGCAACCCATTACCTGATAAACCGTAATTCCATGAACTTCAATTTGTGATAACGCTTCTTTAACATCTTCGAATTTCTCTTCACGGATATATGCCTCAATTTTAATCACTGTAACTACCTCCTAGTCTAATCCATTGAAAGATGGATATGCTGTTTCATTGTGTTCTGAAATATCTAATCCAATTTGTTCTTCACGTTTTTCAACTCTTAAAGTAGTAAAGATTCGAACAATTGCGATACAAATTAAGGTTCCAACAATAGCAATCAAAACTGTTACGACTATACTAATTAATTGAGCAATTAATAATTGAGTATCCCCAAAGAATAACCCATTCCAATTAGCTGCACCATTAATTGATGTTTGAGCAAATAGGCCAGTAGCAATACCACCCCAAACACCACCAATACCATGACAACCAAAAGCATCTAGAGCATCATCATAACCGAAATGTTTTTTAACTTTTGAAATCATTATATAACATAATGGACTGCCTACTAATCCAATAATTATTGCTGCCCAAACCGGTACAAAACCAGCACCTGGAGTAATCGATACTAAACCAACTACCAAACCAGTAACACTACCAACTAATGTTGTCTTTTTGGTCATCAAAACATCCATCAACATCCAAGATAACATTCCTGCAGCAGCTGAAACAGCAGTTGTCATAAATGCATGTACTGCTAAGCCATTTGCCTGCAAAGCACTACCAGCATTAAATCCGAACCATCCAAATAATAATAAACTAGCTCCAAGTACAACAAAAGGAATGTTATGAATGCGATAATTTGCATGATCATAATCTTTTCTTTTTCCTAATACTAAACATAATACTAAAGCACTAACCCCAGAACTAATATGAACAACATTACCGCCGGCAAAATCTACTGATCCTATTTCGGCTAAGAATCCACCATGTCCCCAAACCATGTGAGCCATTGGATAATAAACGATTATTGACCAAACGATAATGAATATAAACAAAGCTTTAAATTTCATTCTTCCAGCAACTGCTCCAGTAATTAAAGCTGGTGTGATAATTGCAAACATCATTTGAAAAGCTGCAAATGCCAGAGCTGGAATCGAATCAGCATAACTACCAGGTTCTAATCCAATACCTGTTAACCCTAAAAAACTAAAATCCCCAATTACTCCAAAGTGGTCATTACCAAATGCAAGTGAATAACCAAATAACACCCACATCACAATGCCAATACCGATAATAAACATTGATGTCATCATTGTATTAACGACATTCTTTCTACGTACCATTCCTCCATAGAAAAATGCTAATCCTGGCGTCATCAATAGGACTAATGCCGCACAGATCAACATGAATCCAGTATCACCTGTGTTAATCATATTTATTTCCCCCTTATCTATTATGATTATGACCCATAGTATATATGATAAATTATTATTACGCAAGTACTTTTTTATTATTTAGTGATAAAAATTAATAATTTGTTATTATTTTGATAAAATATTATATAAAAAAAGAATTAACCATATAAGTTAATTCTTAATTTCCATCTTTAAATTCTTCTTTATAAACGATTTAAAAGCAAAGGTATTTGTAATCGTAGTACATAAATCTGAAATTGGCTCTGCCAAAATAACCGCAAAAACTCCATTAGCTATAAAATTAGGCAACAAGTAAATCAAAGGAATCAATAAGATAATTTTACGATAGAATGCAAAGAAAAATGATCTTTTTCCAAATCCTAATGATGTATATGTTTGTTGATAAGTAGAATTAGCACCCATAATAATAAATCCAAATACATATACTCTTAACATCCAGCTAGCTAATTCAATTAATTCTGGATCATTAGCAAACATACTAACAAATAAATTTGGGAATAATTCCATGCATAAAACCCCAATTATAGAATAGGTTAAAGCAGCTTTTAAAGCTAAAGAAATTGTTTGTTTAACACGATCGTATTGTTTGGCTCCATAGTTATAAGAAATAATTGGTTGTGTTGCCTGAGCAATTCCTTCCATAGGTAATGATAATATTTGTGACATTGACATCATGATCGTCATGGAACTTACTGCAATATCGCCACCGAAAAATAATAGCTGACGATTAAAAGATACTTGTAAAATTCCTTCAGTCGAACTCATAAAAAATGGTGACAATCCTAAACCAATAACTCTTTTCATTACTGGTATATCAAATTTCAAAGCTTCTTTTTTTAATCTTAAAGTGGTCTTTTTTCCAAAGAAGAATCCCAAGACCCAGACACATGATACAAACTGAGAAATAATTGTTGCCAGCGCTGCACCAGCAACACCCATATTAAAACTATAAATGAAAATCGGATCTAAAATAATGTTTAATATACCACCTAAAAGCAATGTAAACATCCCATATTTAGCAAATCCCTGAGCATTAATAAAATAATTTAGGCCAACACTCAACTGTGCAAAAATAGTTCCCCAGCTATAAATATTTAAATATTCTAAGGCATAGCCAATAGTATTTTCACTGGCACCAAATAAAAGTAAAATATTTGTTCCAAATAAATTTAAGATAATAATAATGATAATTGAAGTTATCAGTAAACTTTTAAAACAGTTGGCCAAGATTCTTTCTGCTTCTTTGATATTCTTTTCTCCAAGACGAATTGAAGCAAGAGGAGCCCCACCACGACCAAATAAATTAGTTACTGCTGTAATTATAGTTACAATTGAAGTACATAGCCCTATACCCGCAATTGCCATTGAGCTATTAGGTAATTGACCGATATAAATACGGTCGACCAAGTTATAAATTAAAGTTGTTAATTGTGCTAAAATTGACGGTATTGCCAGTGATAATAATAATTTAGATATTTTTTCTTTCTCTAATCTTTCATTCATTGACTTACTTTCCCTCCAATATTTTGATACATTTTCATTAATATCTGATCATATAATTCTTTTTCTTGTTCTTCGATTCCTTGATAAAGCTGTTTTTTATAATTAGATTGAATCATTTGGATTTCACCAATAACTACTGTCGCCTCTTTAGTTATTTCTAACAGATTACAGCGGCGGTTATTGGGATTCGGTGTTCGATTTAAATAACCTCTTTTGACAAGTTTTTCAATTCCAATGGAAACATGTGCTTTTGATATTCTTCGGATATCAACTATCTCTTGAGCATAGTGATATTGCGGATTATTGGCTAAAAATGCCAATATATCAATTTCAATTTGAGTAATCTGATATTTTTTTTGTAACTCTTCAAATAAACTGTTATAGTACTTTAGAATATGTTCATAAATCGGTAATGTTAATGTTTTCATGCCCAGCCTCCAAATAGTTTATTTTTTAACTATTATATATTAAACTGTTTAAATATTCAACTATCCATCAGTGATTTTCACAATAAGAAAAAAACTATACAGCCAAGCTGTATAGCTTAATAACGATCTTCTTCGTATTTAATGATTTCACCAGTATTAGCATTAACCTCGATATCATATTCAATATTATCTTTGATAATCTCAATTTCATATTTTAAAATACCATCATCATAATCAAGTTTACATTTTATTAAATTTCCGCCACCACCAATGTGGTCACTAGCAATTTGCTTTGCCCGATCTTCACTAACTGCCGCCTCTAAATTTTGACCATCAGTAGTTTGACCACCATATTCATCGTCCTTTTCCTTTTTAACGATATCACCAGTTTCACCATCGATTTCCAGATCATATTTTTCATTATCAGTTATAATTTCAAATTCATAGTAAGTTCTACCATCATCATGATCTTGTTTTGATTTAATTACTTCACCATTTACTTCTTTTAAAGCAATCTCTTTAGCTTCATCTAGCGACATAATATTGTTGTTTCCTTGACATCCAACTATCAATAATCCTAATAATACTAATCCTAATATTTTTTTCATCCTGTTCACTCCTGTTCACTAATAAATATTATTATAAATTCTGTATATTCCCCGACTTCACTAATAACTTTAATTGGATAATGATAAACATTACATATTCTTTTAGCAATAGCTAAACCCAAGCCAAAATTATTATTATTTTGGGCTCTTGATTCATCGACCCGATAAAAACGATTGAAGATATGCTCTATTTTATCCTTTTCAATTCCAATTCCATAATCTTTAACTTTCAAATAACGATCATGATAACTGATGCATATTCGTTTAGAATCATCACGTGAATATTTAATAGCATTATCAATCAAAATAATTAATAACTGTTTTAAATGTTCTGGCCGCATCCATATCTGCTGGTCATCATGAAGATCAAAACGAAAATCGAACTCTGGATGTACTTCCTTAAAATTATTAATTAACTCGGCTACGATAGCCTCAATATCTGCTGGTTTATCACATTGAATCTTCATCTCACGAGTTAAATGTAGTAGTTCATTACATAACTGAGCTAATCTTTCAACTTCACTATGAGCAACATCTAAAGCATCATCTAAAACCACTGGATCGTTTTTCCCCCAACGTTGTAGCATTTCTAAATTTCCTTTAATGATTGCCAGAGGGGTTTTTAATTCATGGGACGCATCACTTACAAATTGATTTTGCTGAATCAAAGCATTTTCAGCCTGGCTGATAGTTTCATTAAATTCACGACCCAGTTTGGCCAATTCATCATTTCCCTCAATTGGTAAACGGTGACTAAAACCTTCGTTTTTGATTTTTTGAACGTTATTAGTAAATTGCTCAACGGTCTTTAAAAATTGCTGGCTAATAACAATTCCGCTAAAAATACTAGCAACTAATGCCACTATTAATAGGATAACCAATAATAAAATAATTACTCCAGCTACTGGTATCGCCAAATCTTGATCCATAGCATAAATACGACCAATAATTAATAAGTAATAAGTCATGTAAATAATTAAAATGACACTAAATAATACAATAACACTCATAATTATTAATGATGTTGAACTGATTAACTGAAAGCGAAAAGTTTTCTTTTTCATCCTAAACGATATCCTACACCACGAACTGTTTCAATAGGAATTTCTTTCATCTTATTACGTAAATAACGAATATATACTTCTACTACATTAGTCGAAACTTCGCCATCATAGCCCCAAACTTGATCAAGTATATCATTACGTGAAACAACTCTACCGCCATTTTTAACTAACAATGTCAATAAATCAAATTCAGTTGTCGTTAAAACAATCAACTGACCTTGATAGTAAACTTCTCGTTTATCCATGACAATTAAGACATCCCCATAACTGTATTCATTACTTGAATTTAACATCTTAACTCGTCTTAATAGAGCATTTATTCGTGCCAGTAATTCTTCCATTGCAAAAGGTTTGGCCAGATAATCATCGGCACCTACTTGCAGACCATTTACACGATCCATAACTTCATCACGAGCGGTTAACATTATTATTGGTGTCTGTTTTACTTCACGCAAGCGACGACATAATTCAATTCCATTAATTCGTGGCAGCATTAAATCTAACAAAATCAATTCATAATCATTATCTAACGCTTTATTTAATCCAGTTTCTCCATCAAATGCCTGCTCACATTGATAACCACTATGAGTTAATTCTAATTTTAGTAAATTCGACATATTTTTTTCATCTTCAATTATTAAAATAGCCATCATATCACTCCTTATATTCAAAACCAATGATTCTGCTAGTTTTAGCACTGATATCCACTTCAATCTGCTCTTGATTTTGATCTTCTATTATTATTTCATAAACAATCTCTAAATCCTCATATTCCACTTCAGACGAAATTATCGTTCCTGGAAATCGATTTAAAGCAATTGTATGGGCTTCACTTCTCGAACAATTAATATTATTCAATGTTGTGTTAAGGATGTATATTCCCGATGAGACAATTAATACAATTACCAGTATTGCCAAAACTATCATCTGTTTACGATACTTTAATAATTTATCCATCATCGATACCTCCTTTTCTACATCTATATCATAACGCATTTTCAGCTATTTTTGCTTAAAAACAGCTAATAAAATTATGAGAATTTTCTCATAAATAAAAACTGCCTAAGCAGTTTTAAACTAAATAATTAACAATAAATAAGATTAATAAAGGTACCATCAAAAATATACCACTTTTAATCAAAAAACGATCATCATTATAATTATCGATACAATCCATAATCTTTTGAGTAGAAATAAAATGTGATAAAAAATTTCGAAACCGATAACCACAACAAATCCCTACCCCAATAATTCCAAAAATCAAATAGCAGGCATTCAAACAATTAAAGGACATCACTCCAGCTATTCGCAACAATAATAAATAAATCAAAACTAATAAATAAATACCATAAATAAATACAATTCCCTTCATTTCCCAATCACTTCCTTATTCATATTATAGCATAACAACTATTAAAAATCTGTTTACTTAATAATTTTTTAGAATCTAAATAATATAAATAATTTAATATTCGCCTTTTTCACTCATAATAATTGTCTTTTTTTGTTTTTTAGATATAATGGAAACTATGAAAAAGATTAGATATTTTATTCCCATGTTTATATGGATGCTTTTTATTTTTTTGATGTCACAAACAAACGGTAATGACTCTAGCTCTCAAAGTAATTTTATTGTTGATATTATTATTAAAATCATCAATATCGATCATGATACCTTGTCACTCATTGTCAGAAAATGTGCACATTTTACGGAATATACAATTTTAGCATTCCTTATTTACTATGGATTAGCTAAAAACCAAGTAAACAATAAATCCATACTGCTATATACAGTACTAATTACATTTGCCTATGCTTGCAGTGATGAATTTCATCAGTTATTTATTAATGGTCGTAGTGGACAATTCAAAGATGTTTTGATTGATACTTCTGGTGTCATCTTTATTTGTTTATGGCATTATTTAAAGAAATCTAAATCATAGATTTCTTTTTTGCATAAATAATCATTATAATAGCATACTATAGTTGGGTGAATAATTATGGATGATGATATTAAACTACTAAATTATATTTATCAAAATTCGCAAATGGGTGTAGACACAATTAGCCAATTGATCGATATTGTTGAAAATCCCCGTTTTAAAAGATATTTACAAAAAAAATATCATGGTTATCAAAAATTTCATTTAAAAGCCAAACGTTTGCTCCATCAACACGGTTATGATGAACGTGGGATTAAAAAAATCGATCAGATCAAAACATATTTAATGATAAACATGCAAACATTAACTGATCATTCTTCCAGTCATATTGCCAAAATGTTAATGGTTGGCAGTAGTATGGGAATAATCAATACAATTACTACCGTAAAAAAATGTCATAAAGCTAAAAAAGAAATTATTAAATTAATGCGAAAATTAAGAAAATTTGAAGAAGAATCATTTAACGACTTAAAACTATTTTTATAAAGTAAAAAAAGGAATCGTGTGATTCCTTTTTAAATTAATCATTATTAAATTCCAAATAATAAATCAATGTAGCTAGGAACTGGCCAGTATTCATCATCAACCAATGTTTCAATAGTATCAGTAGTTGCTCTTAATGCTTGCATTTCACCGAAAACATTGTCACGCCATGCTACTGCTTGTTCAAAAATTTCAGCATCCATCGCTTGAGCATCAGTAATATTTTTATCTAATGTTTCCATTTGATCTTTCATAGTTTTGATCAAACCTGCTAATTTATTAGCATCATCTGTTAAGAATTCAACTGGAACTCCAGCTTCTTTAGCAGCCACAATTTCAGAAGAAACTTTACTTAAATAATCACAAACTGCAGGATAAAGTTGTGTTCTAGCCATTTTTAAAGCAGTTAAACCTTCAACTTGGATGGTTTTAATATAGTTGTCTAATAGGATTTCATAACGAGAACCCAATTCTACTCGACTATAGACACCTAAACGATCTAACATTTCTAGGTTCTTTTCGTCTTTTAAACATTTTAAAGCATCAACAGTGTTTTTATTATTTGGTAATCCGCGTCTTGCTGCTTCTTCTTCCCATTCAGCAGAATATCCGTCACCATTAAAGATAATACGTTTATGTTCTAAAATAAATTCTTTTACTACATCATCAAAAGATTTACCTGATTCTAAGGCATCAGCCATTTGATTCATTTCTTCTGCTAAAATAGCATTTAAGATCGTATTTGGACCAGCAATTGATTGACTAGAACCAACAGCACGGAACTCAAATTTATTTCCAGTAAATGCAAATGGTGAAGTACGGTTACGATCAGTTGTATCTTTAGAGAATGTAGGTACTACTGAAACCCCAGTTGCAAAACGCCCGCTATCAATTTTATTAATCTTTTTACCTTCACAAATTTCTTCAATTAAATCATTTAAATCTTCACCAATGAACATTGAAATGATTGCAGGTGGTGCTTCGTTAGCTCCTAAACGATGATCATTTCCAGCACTAGCAATACTCATTCTTAATAAATCAGCGTATTCATCAACCGCTTTAATAGTACATGCTAATGTTGCTAAGAATGGTTTATTTTCAACCGGATTGCTACCAGGATTAAATAAATTAATTCCTGTATTTGTAGTAACTGACCAGTTATTATGTTTACCAGAACCATTAACACCATCAAATGGTTTTTCATGTAGTAAACAACGTAATCCATGTTGTTTAGCTACATCTTGCATAATTTGCATTAATAAGTGGTTATTGTCACTAGTAATATTTACTTTTTGATATACGCAAGCAACTTCATGTTGGGCAGGCGCAACTTCGTTATGTTTAGTTTTTGAAGGAATACCATATTTCCATAACTCACGATCTAAATCCTTCATAAATGCAGAAACTTTACGTTTAAGACTTCCAAAATAATGATCTTCTAATTCTTGACCTTTTGGAGCCATGGCACCAAATAAAGTTCTACCAGTTAATTTTAAATCCATACGATTTTGATAATCTTCATCACGTACTAAGAAATATTCTTGTTCAGCACCAACTGAAGCAGAAACGCTTGTTACTCCTTCAACTCCAATCAACGGTAACAAACGACATGCTGCATTTGATAAGGCATCACACGATCTAAGCAATGGTGTTTTCTTATCTAATGCTTCACCTGTATATGAACAGAATAAAGTTGGGATATATAAAGTACCATCTTTAACGAATGCAGGTGATGTACAATCCCATGCAGTATAACCTCTTGCTTCAAAAGTAGCTCTTAAACCTCCAGAAGGGAAAGATGAAGCATCTGGTTCACCTTTTCTTAAAGTTTTACCACTGAATTGTAAAACAGCTTTGCATCCTTCAGGTTCTAAGAAAGCGTCATGTTTTTCAGCAGTTAATCCAGTCATTGGCATAAACCAATGAGTAAAATGTGTAGCTCCATGTTCTAATGCCCAAATTTTCATTGCATTAGCAATTACTGTTGCACATTCTTTAGATAACTCTTCACCTTTATCTAAAGATTCATGAAAAGCTTTATAAATAGATCTTGGAATTCTTTCTTTCATTGTATCATCATTAAAAGCTAAGATTCCGTAATCTTCTAATAACTTATTCATATCTTCCATTCTAAGTTCCCCCTTGTTTTTCTCACAACCATATATCTAATATATGCTTTGTATGCCGTTATTATACAGTTAGTTTTTTGTAGTGTCAACACCAAAATAATATTTTTTTATTATTCTAATAATATTTAATCATCACTGTTTTATTTTCGATAATAAAAAACAAGTAATGATTTTTGATTATAACATTATCACTAAAATAAACAATATTTTCCGATAAATTAAATAAAAAAAAGGTAATCTAAAAAGATTACCCAAATTACTAATTGTTAAATTCTTGACTTTTAACTTTCTTTGTTTCTTCTTTCATACGACGACGGCGTTTCTTTTCATATGAATGATGAGTAGCGGCATATTCCTTAACTTGCACATGAATACGTTTGTTGATTCGAACAATTTCTTCTACAAATTTCATTCTATCTTTTGGGGTTACCACAATTCTCTTTTTCCCACCAGTATATAATTCAAGAGCATGAGGACTAGTTATAATTTTTGTCATCTTAGGAACTGGATCACAAATAGTCTCGCATGTAAGCAAATTAATTTCTTTATCTTTTCCTAAACGACGGTTGATAACCAAAGTTCTTCTTTCAATCGTATATTTATAAGGACGAAACAAATTGAAATAAATAACAATTGCGATTCCTACAATTAAGACAACGATTGCACTTTGAATTGAGCCAAAAATAAATTGAATAACAATATAAATAATATAAAATATCTCAAAATATAAGATCGCCGGATTTAATGCCCGCTTAAATTCTACTTTTTTCATAACAACCTCTTTTCTAATACTCAATATTATAGCGTACCTTTTATATTATATCAATTATAAATTATTAGATCAGAAATTTATAATTGATATAACATTAAGGAAAAGAAAGACGGAAATTCCGTCTTTCCTTGATTAACATTATTTTTATTATTCTGCAGCTTGTTTGTTTTGGAATCTTTCGTAAATAATTACGAATGGTGAATAGATTAAGATTGATACTACCAAAACAATTGCTTGAGAAACAGCACCCATGATATTAGCACCAGTTGTTAAGAATCCGTGAAGAATTGGAGGACAAGTCCATGGAGTATTGATAACTGCTTTTGGACAGAATCCAATTACTGTTAAGATATAACCGATAATGATTGTAATACATGGAGCAAATACAAATGGGATACCTAAGATTGGGTTTAATACCATTGGGATACCAAATGTAACTGTTTCATTGATATTGAATAATGCTGGAACTATAGAGATACCTGCGATTGTACGGTTATCTTCACGTCTACCAAATACTAAGATACCGATAACTAAACCGATTGTAACCCCAGAACCACCAAATTCACCGAACATTTGTAACCATGCCATTGCGAAAATGTGTAATTCATCACTATAAGCATCATTTGTTTTAGAGAATGTTTCGATATTTTCTAACATTAATGGAGTAAATAATGCTTCTTTAACAGCTGATAACATGTTGTTACCATGGATACCTACTAACCAGAATAACATGATTAAGATATAGATAATCATAACACCAGGAACAGTCGCACCGATATTACCTAAAGGACCTTGAACGTAAGTAGAAATTACGTCATTCAAATATAATCCAGTAGCCATTTCAACAACACGTCCGATAACTGCAATGATAATAATTGCAATACATGCAGGAATTAAAACTTCGAATGCACGAGCAACACCAGGTGGTACTGATTCAGGCATTTTTAATTTTAATTTATCAACTTTACGTAATGCACAGAAGATTTCTACTGATAAAATACCAATGATGATACCAGTAAATAAACCTGTTGCACCAAGTGGAGTAGCACTAAGTCCACTGAAAGGATCAGCAGCACCTTCAATAGTATAACTGTTTTGAGTAACAGCTAACCAAGATGCAAGACCGAATAACCCTGCGAAGTATCCAGTTTCACCATTAGATTCACCAATTTCTTGAGCGATACCAAAAGTAACACCAACTGTGATACATGAAATTGTAGCAAATTGAATTGCTGAGAATGCTGGGTTAATGAATTCTAATGCCATGATTGGTTTCCAGAATAGACCTAACCCAGAATCTGCGTTTACTAATACGTTACACCATAAAACCCCAATTGCACCAGCAATAGTTAAAGGCATGAAGTTTTGGAACGCATTTTTAATCGCAGATAAATACTTGTTTTGTCCGCACCACGCACCAACGCGGCCTAAGACATCTGCCATTTTGTCCATATATTTTTTCCTCCCTTAAAATATCTATTGACAATATAAGTATAGAATTTAATTAGCAAAAAGTCAATGCTTTTTCTAATTAAAAGTACCATACTTTTAAAAATAAAACCGGCATCGTCTAAAAAAACATCGGTATATAGCCGATTTTTTACCGCTCTTATTTTGTAAAAAAAAAATTGAAACGCTTACAAATATAAGCGTTTTACATGGCTACCGTGACTGTCTGCAACTCAAAATCTTTATAATGAAACCGAGAAAATGAGTATTCAAAAATCACTCCAGTACTTAAATATGCAACTTGTTCAACTTCAAAGTATGGTTCAGTTTCTTTTAAACCAAGATACTCTTGTTCTAACGGAGATGATAAATGCCCACGAACCTTTTTATGAGCGCTTTGGATTTTTAATTTTAAATCTTTTTCGATGTATCGATAAATCGATGTTTGCAAATGTTCTAATTTTAAATTTGGTATTATTGATATTGGCATATAGATAATTTCTATTGCATATGGTTTGCCATCAAGTTTCCTAAATCTAATGATATGATATACAAACGAACCTTCTTCTATTTGCAATTTTTTCGATATATGTTCATCGCTAGGAATAACTTCAAAAACAATTACTTCTGTTTCGATATCTTTAATTCCTTCATATCGTTGTGTTAACCCTTTTGTAAAAAGATTGGCTTTATTAGGTGTATCAGAAGATGGATCATAATCTTTTACGAAAGTTCCTGCCCCTCGCCTTCTAATAATCAGACCTTCTTTAACTAAAATATCCAGAGCTTTTTTCATTGTTTCTTTATTACAATGATATGTTACACATAATACATATTCATATGGGAGCTTTTGTCCATAGGTATACTTGCCACCTTTAATCTTGGATCTAATATCATCTGCAATTTCGATGTATTTTACCATGACATCCCTCCTAGCAGCTCTTTATTTAAAAATACCATACTTTTAATAAATTTGCACGGACTTTTTAATTATTTATAGTAATAGTTATTGATTAACTCAATTATTTGTATTTTTAATTAGTTATAAAAACGAAAAAGCCTCCCTAAGAGGCTTTTGCTATTGGCTATTTAATTATTTTCCATCAATAACTTTGATGGCTGCTTTTAAAACATTTTCACCATTCATCATTCCGTAATCACGCATTTCGATTACTTCTACTGGTGTAGTTGTTTTAGATTTCAAACCTTTTAATTCATGACGAACTTGTGGGCCTAACATGATTACATCCCATTCATCTAATTGGTTTGCAGCATCTGTGATAGGTAATGCCAAGATTTTAGCATCAATACCATCAGCTTCAGCAGCTTTTTCCATTCTTTGAACTAACATGCTTGTAGACATACCAGCATTACATACTAATAAAATTTTGTACATATATTATATCTCCTTTCACAACATCTTATGTAATTATATTATAACATTTTATTTAACATTTGCTAATAATTTTGCTTCACTTTATTAAACCTTAATTAAATATTGAAAAAAATTTCTCAGTTAATCCATTCTTATTCTTTTTACAACAGTTCCATCAAACTCTTTAATTATAAATTCATCATTTTCATAAATACCATAACTATTATTCCCCTCTTTAGGTAAAGAAATTGATGAAGGGTTTAAAATATATATCCCATTTTCATATTTAGCAACTGGTTTATGAATATGACCATAAACAAAAACATCACCCTCATTTAAATACGGTAATTTTTCTTCACTAAAAATATGACCATGGCTCAAAAAGAAATGATGCCCATCTACATCAATTGTTGCGTAATCGGCCATCATCGGAAAATCTAGCACCATCTGGTCGACTTCCGCATCACAATTACCACGAACTGCAATAATCTCTTTTTTTAATTCATTTAACATCTTAATTACCTGTTTTGGAGCATATTCTTTAGGTAAATCATTTCGTGGTCCGTGATAAAGCAAATCGCCTAATAAAATCAATTTATCGGCTTTTTCTTGTTCATAAGCTGCTACTGCTTTTTTAGCATAATAAGCTGAACCATGAATATCAGATACAAACATTAATTTCATTTAATTTTCCTCCACTGGATAACGTACTATTGTTTTTAAATCTTCCTTAGCGGTTTTTCTGGGATCATTTAAATATATTTCATGATGAAAGCCACTCAGTTTTAAATTAGCTACTGTAATGTATTCCATTATTTGTTTAGTTGAATTTATTTCCGTATTATACGGTCCAATATGTAACATCTGTAAACACTGTCCCTCTTCAAATTCTTTTAAATAAACATCCAGAATCAACAGCTCGTTGGTCTTTTTTAATAATTTTATTTTAGCTTCTTCAAGCATTTCGTTAGTCAAAATATCTAATTGAGGAATTAATAATGTATATTTTATCATTTTCTTTCTGGTAACATCAAAATGGCTATTATCATACGTATCCCAAATGCCCTCAAGCTTAGCACCACAATAATTAATATCATGCTGGTGATAAAGTTCTTTTAAAACTTTATTTAACTCTTGTAATAAAACAGATTTTTTTTGAAAATCTAAAACAGTGGGATTACCAACCCCATCAATTGCAATATATTTTAACTTAGGGACAACTAAACGACTTATTTTCCCCGTTTTTGCTCGATATAACTTCGAATATTCCTTTTTAATATCGTATTTTATCATCGCCTCATCTCCCGTCTTTAATTATTATATAACTTTTAGTCAAAATTTCTACCTAAAATTATCTTCCACAAAAAAACAGCATCCTACCTGGATGCCAGTTTTTTATCGAAAATCTTTTTTATTTTAGCCTTAGTAGCAATTCCCTCATGCAACTTTAAATTACCATCAAATATTGTTGGAACATAGTAATAATCATATGAATTAGCTAATTCTACTTCCAAAGCCTCATCAATTACTTCAATTTCTAACTGTTGATAACGCGGATCTTCCTTTTTTAATTCAGCAATCCACTTTAACGCTTCTTGGCAATAAGGACAATCTTTTAAAACAAATAATTTCATCTTTAAGCCCTTCTAATTGTTTTGATTACAACAGGGACATTTGGCATATCCTGAAAATTACGAGCTACATTAGCAATTTTATCAACCACATCTAATCCTTCCGTTATCTTTCCAAACGCTGCATATTCTCCATCTAGATGTGGTGCCGCTTCGTGCATGATAAAAAATTGTGATGACGCAGAATCAGGCACCATAGTACGAGCCATTGATAAAACACCACGAGTATGCAATAACTGATTGTCAAAACCATTGCTGGCAAATTCCCCTTTAATACTGTCAGCTTCATGATGGTTGTAACTAGCATCATACCCACCACCTTGGATCATAAATCCTGGAATTACTCGGTGAAAAATTAGCCCAGCATAAAAATCTTCATCTATCAATTTTAAAAAATTAGCAACGGTAATCGGTGCAACTTCCGGATACACTTCTCCTTTCATTACATCGCCATTTTCCATTTCAATTACAATATCAACTTTTTCCATCTTATTCTCCTTTATCGACTATTCTTGCATCAATTATTTCATTTTTAACTTTACGATCTTTTCTTTTCTTATTTAAAAATAAGAATAACAAAATTAATGCTGCTAAAACAGCTAAAACCACAATTATCGAATTAACAAGCTTAAATTGATAAGCAGTAGCTACAATTAAACATAAATTTATTATCTCAAAAGTACCAGAAAGCTTTTGACGTCCATTGACTAAAAAATTCAAAGCCAGTGCGGTACAAACAAACATCCCAATTACTAATGCTACTTCCACCAGAATTCCTCCTTTTTTTAATCATATCACGTTTTATCAAAAAGAAGCAATATTTGATTTATCACTACATCCGTTTCAACATTTTCATAACGTCGTTTCTAATTCTTTTCTATATATTAAATGCATCCCCCTAATATGATTACAGCTTCAAACAGTAACCGATTTTTCCATAAACAGCACACATTCCACAAACAATAACCGGAAGCACACCAATATAATTCATACAATATCATCAATGTAAAAGCAATAAATAACTATATTAATTAAATAAAAATTTCATAAATAATAAAATCTTTAAAATCAGTAAAATACAAGCTACAACCATTTCACCAATTCTTTCAAATAACCTTAAAACCCTCTTTCCATTAATGAGATATTCTAACGCTTTTGACTTATTATTAACCTACAATAAATCAGGCCCTATTAACATAACCAAAAAAATCAAATCAACATAAGAAAACTAAAATCTATCAATTCACCTGCATTTATTAATAAGTTATTTATGATACGTTTCATTTTTCATAATTTTAAAAGCGCGGTAAATCTGTTCCACTAAAATCAATCGCATCAGCTGATGAGGAAAAGTCATTTTAGAAAAACTCAGTCGAAAATTTGCCCGTTCGATAATTTCTTCACCATGTCCTAAAGAACCACCAATGACAAAATCAATCGTACTTTTCCCAGAAATCATTGCCTGTTCCATTTTTTTCGATAACGATACCGAATCAATCTCTTCACCAGCCACATCTAATAAAATCACATAATCATCCTGCTTAATTTTATCTAACAATTTACGCCCCTCTTTAGCTTTGATCATAACCTCTTGGGCTAAAGAACAATTATTAGGAATACTTTCATCACTAACTTCATAAACTTCTACTTTGCAATAGGCCTGTAATCTTTTTAAATATTCTTTAATTCCGGTTACTAAATACTTCTCTTTTAGTTTACCCACACAAATAATTTTAATCTTCACGTTTTCCTCCACTGACGATATCGATTTGACTGGCTACTTTAATATTAGCAAAATCAACACCGTTTTCTTTAAATATTTGCAAATATGTTTCCAAGGCCTTTTCTTTCGTGTTCGCCTCTTCACTTAAATGAGCTAAAACAATTTCCTTCGTTTTATCCCCAACCATTTCTGCCATCATATTGGCACTATAACGATTATCAAGATGGCCAGTATCACTTTGGATTCTTTGCTTTAAAAAATATGGTCGTTTAGTGGCCATCAACATTTCAATATCATGATTACTTTCAATAATATAATAATCTAAATTATGAATATATTGACGATTTTTCTGAGAAACGTATCCTGTATCTGTCATATATAATATTGCTTCACTTTTTCCCTTGATTACGAATGCTAATGGACTGGTTGCATCATGAGAAATACTTAATGGCAAAATATGATAATCACCTATTTCCACTTCCTGATAGGGAATTAAAACATGATCAGGAGCTATTTCTTTAATACAACCTTGACCACAAAAACAAATCCTTTTATCAAAAATACCGATATTTTTATTATGATCATAATGATCATGAGTCAATAAAACATAATTAATATTATTTTGATCAAATCCTAAAGTCTTTAATTTATATATTAACTGTTTTCTTGTAATACCACAATCAATCAACAATCCTACTCCATGGTCATAAATAAAAGTACTGTTCCCTTTAGAACCACTTGCTAAAACATGAAATTCCATAAAACCCCCTAAAATTAATAAATTTTACAAATCAAATTATAACGTTTTTTTAAATTTTATAAAAAATTATCATCACTTTCAATATTTGTGATAAAATAAAAGTTAAAAGGAGGGTTTGTTATGCCTAGAATTATTACAATAGCCAGAGAATATGGCTCTGGAGGCCGATTAATTGCTCAAAAGGTTGCTAAAAAAACCGGTTTATTCTATTATGATAACGAAGTAATTGACTTAGCCGCTAAAGAAATGGGAATGGATGTTGATGCAATTCGACAAGTTGCAGAACAAAAATCTTCCAGCTTTATGTACACAATGTCTTCTTCAGCCTTTACTTTACCGTTAAATGATCAGGTTTTTGTTATGCAATCAAAAATTATTCGTCACTTAGCCAATCATGACTCTTGCATCATCGTCAACGGTTGTGCTGACTATATATTGGAAGATTATGATGACGTTTTGACGATCTTTATTCATGCACCATTAGAATCAAGAATCAGACGTGTTAAAGAAGATTATAAAGAAGAGCATAAAGATTACCGTAAATATGTAATTAAACGTGATAAAGGCCGTAGTAATTATTACAACTATTACACTACCAAAAAGTGGGGTCATTTGAAAAACTTTGACCTAACGATTAACAGTGATTTAGGCATTGACCGTGTAGCCCAATTCATTGCTGATATCTATTTACAAGATAAAAAATAACAATTTAATAATTTGCTTATAAACTGCTGTTTTTCTTTTTCCATTGGAGCTAATGATTGCTTTACCAAAAACAGCAGTTTTTATCTTTGATCTAATTAAAAGGTTACAAAAAAAGAGGCCGAAGCCTCAATGATTATTTTAAACCATATTTCTTATTGAATTTTTCTACTCTACCATCAGCACTAGCAAATCTTTGTTTACCTGTGTAGAAAGGATGGCAATTAGAGCAAGTATCCACACGGATCTCATCTAATACAGATCCAGATTCAAATTCGTTTCCACATGAAGTACAAACGACTTTTACTTTTTTGTAATTTGGATGAATTCCTTTTTTCATTTTCTCTATCTCCTTCCGCCTTATAGTTCTTTTTGACTACAAAGTAAGTTGCCTAAGTATCATAACATTAATATATTAAGATTTCAAGCCCTTTTTCTAATCTTCTACTTGTCTTCTTGTAATTACAGCACCAAGTGATATTAACTTATGATCAATATTTTCATAACCTCGATCGATATGATAAACATTTCCGATCTCAGTTACTCCATCAGCTAATAATGCTGCCACGATCAAAGCCGCTCCACAACGTAAATCAGTTGCATAAACACGATTACCATGTAATTTTGTTGGTCCATTAATATAACACATTGCTTCTTCTTGTTCAATTTTAGCCCCCATTGAATTTAATTGATAGCAATGTCCAAAACGTTCAGGATAAATTGTTTCTACTACTTGTGACACTCCCTGACATTGCGTTAGCAACGCTGTTAATGGTTGTTGTAAATCAGTTGCAAATCCAGGATATACTTGAGTTCGAATATCCACCGGTTTTAAATGTTCGATTCCTCCATGAACAATAATACTATCACCGACAATATCCATTGATACCCCAATTTCTTTCAGCTTTGATGTTACTGCCTCTAAATGTTGTGGGATAACATTTTGAACGATAACTTTTTCACCAGCAGCTGCTGCAATAATTAAAAATGTCCCGGCTTCAATTCGATCTGGAATAATTTCATGATAGCAGCCATCTAACTTTTCAACCCCTTCAATTGTGATAGTATCAGTTCCAGCACCTCTAATTTTAGCTCCCATTTTTGTTAGTAAGTTTACAACATCAATGATTTCTGGTTCCTTAGCTGCATTTTCAATCGTCGTTTTACCTTCGGCTTTAACTGCCGCCAATAAAATATTGATTGTTGCTCCAACTGAAGCAAAATCCAAATAAATTTTATTTCCAATCAAACGATCAGCTTCAATAGTATATGTTCCATCAGCATATTCTACTGTAGCTCCTAAAGCTTCAAAACCTTTGATATGTAAATCAATTGGTCTTGGTCCTAAAAAACAGCCACCTGGCATTTTCATCGTAACTTTTCGGCATTTTCCTAGCAATGCTCCCATTAGATAATATGAAGCTCTTAATTTATCAACAGCTTCACTTACTAATGGTTTATTTTCTAAATTCGATGGATCCACTACTAATTCTCCATCACCTTTAATTACTTCACAATTTAATTCTTTTAATAGTACCGCTAAAGCATCAACATCTGAGATGTTGGGTACTCCATATATAGTAACAGGACTATCCGCTAAGACAATCGCAGGGATTAATGCTACGGTCGCATTTTTCGCACCACTTACAACTACTGTTCCATTTAATTTATGTCCACCTTCGATAGCAATTACCTCACTCAATTTTAGTCCTCCTTTTATTTTTTTCTACGTTACTACTATATATTAAATTATGCTTAAAAACAACCAAAAATTAAAATTAAATTTTGCCAACTATTTATTCGACAAACTTTGGATAAAAAAAGGATCTCAACTAATTGAGATCCAAAATAATCAATATTATGCTTTACCAATGCATCCAAAGATTTCCATTTTTTCTTTAACACATTGTTGAATAGCTGCAGCACCTGGTGCTAATAATTTACGAGGGTCAAATCCTTTACCTTCTAAATCTTTACCAGCTTCAATGTATTTTCTAGTTGCTTCTTGGAAATATAATTGACATTCAGTATTTACATTGATTTTAGAAACACCTAATTTGATTGCTTTTTTGATCATATCTTCAGGAATTCCTGTTCCACCATGTAATACTAATGGTAATTTTCCAGTTTCTTGTTGGATTGCATCTAGTGCATCAAAATCTAATCCTTCCCAATTTTCTGGATATTTACCATGGATATTTCCAATACCAGCTGCTAAGAAATCAACTCCTAAATCAGCGATCATTTTACATTCTTTTGGATCAGCTACTTCACCTTTTCCAATTACACCGTCTTCTTCACCACCGATAGATCCTACTTCAGCTTCAACTGAAACACCTTTAGAATGGCATAATTCAACGATTTCTTTAGTTTTTTCAATGTTTTCTTCGATTCCATAATGAGAACCATCAAACATGATTGAAGAGAACCCAGCTTCTAAAGCAGCTTTAGCTCCTTCATAGCTACCGTGGTCTAAGTGTAAAGCTACAGGTACTGTAATTCCTAAAGAATCAACCATAGCTGATACCATAGCAGATACTGTTTTATATCCAGTCATATATTTAGCTGCACCTTCAGATACACCTAAGATAACTGGTGCTTTTAATTCTTCTGCAGTTAAAAGAATAGATTTTGTCCATTCAAGATTATTAATGTTAAATTGACCAACTGCATAATGTCCTTCTTTTGCTTTATTTAACATTTCTGTTGCTGAAACTAATCCCATAACAATTTCTCCTTTTCTTATTTCTGTTATAATAATACTATTATTTCCATTAAATTTCCATAGAAACAATTAGTTTTTTTAGCAAAGAAAAGAAAATGCCGCCAAAAATTATTACCGATAACAAAAACTAATCATTCATAACGGATAGCAGTGGGAAACATGTCTTGGCATCAATAATAAACAGAGCATTTTCTTTTTATTTTTAGAAGAGAATAAAACTAAAACATAAATATGGAGAACAATTAGAATAGTTATCCCTTCTAATAGTCAAAGTATTCTTTGACATGATAATTATATTATATTTTTTTATTATGTCAATAATAAATTATTATTGTTTTCTTCAAAAAAGATTGTAGCCTTGCTACAATCAAAGCATTCCATTTAATACTGCCTGATCTTTAAATTGATTCTTTGAAAAATGATATAACGTAATCCCTAAAGCCATCGATAAATTAAGTGAATCAATCTTATTGCTATGAGGGATAAAAACAGTTTGACCATAATTCAAATACTCATCTGGTAAGCCGCTACTTTCATTACCAAATACTAATGAATATTTAGTATCTGGAATTGCCACTTGATGAATATTTTTAGCTCCTTTTAACATCAATGGAAAAATTTGTCGATCAGGATATGTAGCTAGATAATCATCAAAACTATCAAAATAAGTAAAATTAATTCTAAAAATTGCTCCCATTGAAGAACGAATTACTCTTGGTGAAAAAACATCAACACCTGGACGAATAATCACTAAATCATGATAATCAAATCCCATCATCGTTCGAATAATCGTTCCCATATTACCCATATCTCCTGGATTAACTAAAACAATATGATTTCCATCATTTAATTTAGAATCATATTTATTTAAAATAGCGATTGCAAAACAATTATTTTTTTTTGATAATTTATTAATCGTTTTATCACTTTCAACTACTTCAATTTGATGACGTTGGCATAGTTCTTGAATCAAAGATACGCCCTGATTAGTATAAGAGTTACTTTTTAAATAAACTCTAATAACTTGTTGCGGTTTATATTTTAGTAATTCGATTGTTTCAAAAACACCTAAAGTATAGGTGTAATCAAAATCTTTTTGATATGTTTTAATTTTCATCCGATAATCCCTTCAATAATGCAATTTGCTTTTGCAGATCTTGTTGCAATGCTATAAAATGTTCTTTTTCAAATTTAGCTCCCTGATCAATCAAAGCTAATAAATCATCATAATTTTTATCAGCTAATTCTAATAATGAAATTTGAATTTCCAAATCCGCTTCATTATTAGCATCACGCACTGTTTGATTAAGTTGCTTATATTTATCTTTAAACTCTTGGTCTAAATCTACTTTTGCTTTCTTTTTACCGAACAATCCCATAAACAAACCTCCATTTCTTTTTTTCATTATAACCCGTTTAACTTTTTAATAAAAGTCCTATATTTTAAATCCATTTATTGTATAATAGCCTAAAGGAGAATAAATATGGAATTTAAAGAAATTGATCAAAACAATCTAATCTATATTTTCAATCAAAATCAGTTAAAAAAATCTGACTTTAAAAATTTGATTATTGTTAAAGATAAAAGTCAGGTTCCTTCAATTGATAATTGTGTAATCATGAATTATCAAGATGATTTTGAATCACTGCTTAATTTTAGTTTACCAACTAAAATGCGCAAAACTAAACAATTACTTTCATTATCTGAATGTCAAGAAATTATGGCTAAAATCGATTATGGAGTATTATCTTTTAGTTATCAAGATCTACCATACAGTGTTGGATTAAACCACATCATTTATGATGGTCGGATCTTTTTCCACTGTGCTAAAAGTGGCTTTAAATTAAACAGTATCAATCAACGGTCAACATTTTTAATTGTTGAAAATCTTGGAATAAATCTTGAAGTTGGTACCCATAATCATAATTCAGTTGCTATCTATGGAACGATCCGCCAAGTAACTGATACAGCCACTAAAAAAGCTGCTTTGTTGCAAATAGTTGCTGATTTAGCACCAAAACACCCATATAATGATAAAATGCTTGAATTCACTAATATTTTAGAATTAGACGTCGATTATATCATCGGTAAAAGCCACATAAGATAAAAGTACGGAAATGCCGTACTTTTATTTACTAATCAAATTCAACACAACTATCTCACTATGCTGAGCAGTTCGCATCGGAAATCCCCAGGCCCCCATTCCGGAAGTAACTACTGCATGAAAACTGCCATCACTTATCATTCCATAATTTAAATCATTAGCTCTAATCAATTCATACAAATATTGTAAAGGAAAAATTTGACCAGCATGACTATGGCCAGAAACTTGGAGATCTATTCCCTCCTTTTTACTTTCTTGATAATCTTGAGGCTGATGGTCCAACAAGATCAACGGACGATTTAAATCTAAACCACTGGTCAACTTTTTAAGGGGCGTCCGTTTTTCATCAGAGTAATCTAAACGTCCTATTAAATAAATATCATCTAACATTATTTGTTTATCAAATAATACCTGCACCCCAATTTTTTCCATCTTGTCAGCAATATCAAATTCTTCTAAAGGATTTCCACCCTGAAATCCAACTTCATGATTCCCTTCAAGATAACAAACAAAATAATTACTTGCCAATCTTTCAAAAACCTTTAATGAATCATCAAACTGTTCCTGACTGGTATTTTCATCATAAATATCACCTAATAAAATAATGGCATCAGGAACAATCTTACTAGCGTTAGTTTCAATCTTGGCTAAATCATTTTGATCAATTGCTGTACCTAAATGAATGTCCGATACTACCATCAAAGTTTTATCAGTAAACTTCTTGTCAATTGTCACATCATAATATGTAACAATCGTTCGATCAACATTATATATTCCATAGCCACTTAAAATAAAACTAATTACTAAAGCAATCACACTTAATTTATTGATTAACTCCTGGTGTTTTAATAACATTAATATGACTCGAATAATATCAACTACAATCAAACAAATAACGGCATTAACCAAAATACCAAAGAACAATAAATTTATTTGACATAATGCTAGAGCAATAACAATAACTATCCCAGTAATTAGTTTAGCTGATTTTAATTTACCAACCAGAAACCAAAAATGCCATACAACATAGATTACTAATAATACTGTTGTTATTAACTCAAATAAAGTAAACCAGTTCATTCTATCATACTCCTTTGAAAAATCATTATACCACAGAATAGAATTATGTTATAATCTTTTGCGAGGTGATATACATATGCATAAATTAGCATGCCCTAAATGCCATGAACCAATTGAACAAATTGATAATTCTTATAAATGTATCAACAATCACTGTTATGATTTAGCTAAATCAAAATATTTAAATTTATTATTAAATCCTGATAAAGCTTCTAACAACCCAGGTGATAGTAAAGAAAGTCTAATTGCCCGAAAAGCTTTTTTGACTAAGGGTTACTATGATGTCATCTTAAATAGCGTCATTGATACAATTAAACAATATCAAACTGTTGATGATTTAGAAATTTTAGATTTGGGTTGTGGTGAAGGATATTATACATATGGACTAAAGCAGGCATTTAAACAAGCCAATGTTTATGGTCTTGATATTTCCAAGATTGCTGTTAACATGGCTACTAAATATACCAAAGACATTTACTGGTTAGTTGGTAATAGTAAAAATATACCAATTTTAGATCATTCTTTAGATTTTGTCACAGCACTATTTACTGTTGTCAATCAAAATGAATTACAACGAGTGTTAAAACCAGGTGGTTATATTATTCATGTTACAGCTAACAGCAATCATTTAATCGAAATTAAAGAATTGATCTATGATGAAATCAAGGTCAAAAGTGATAAATTTATTCGTCTAGGCTTTAATAAAGTTAGTTCATTTGATCTTGTCAAAAAGATTCACATCGACAATAGAGAAGATAGTTTAAATTTATTAAAAATGACACCACATTACTATCACATAAAAAAAGAACGCCGTAGCGTTTTAGATACTTTAAACACTTTAGACGTCACAATCGATGTTAAAATAACGGTATATCAGACATGAGGTTAAACCCCATGTCTTTTATTATTAAAATCAGAATAATCTGCAAACCAATTATAAGCGGGATTCCCCATTTAAAAAGCACTTTTTGGGTTTTATGACGGAAAAGATACATGGCTAAAAGCGCTCCTGGTGAACCACCAATTATAGCCAAACATAATAAAGTCTTTTCTGGAATTCGCCAACGATGATGTTTAGCTTTATATTTATCAACAGCGTAAATAATGATTGTAAATAAATTAATCGCTAAAAGATATATTAATTCAATTTTCATTATCTATCCTCTTATTTTTTACAGTAAGCAAAACTAATCATTTTAACAACATTAAACCAACTTTTTTCAAATAATATCCGTGCTGGCAACTTTTTCAATTCACCACAATCAAGAAAATAAATATCTAATCCTTTTTTTCCTGGCTCATATCCAACAATCGTAACCCAATGCCATAAATCATCCCGCACCGCCCGACGACGATGTTTTAGTATTAATAACCCTAAAGGATTACCCTGATCAATACTTGCCGTAATTAAATTACAAGCCTCTTTAACATGAGGACGACGCATAATTGTAAATGAGCAGTTATCCAATAATTTACTTAAACGCCGTCCATAAATATAGACATAAGGAAAACCGCGTTTACCTGGGGTCATGATCTTAAACATCTTTGTCATATATTCAAGATAAACTGACTGATCGAATTTCCTTGTATCTTTATTATAATATATATAAATATCTGTAGCACTAACACTGGCACAGCCAGCTTTTTGTGCCCAAGGGTCAATAAACCAGTCTTGATTACCACCATGACCAATCAGCTGGTCATTAACATAAATTTTTGGATAATCTAGTAACATTAGTTCACCCTCCTAATTTAATAATTTATTTTGTTTCCATTACTGCTTTTCTAACAGCTGGTACTACTCTTTGATCAAAAACATCTGGAATAATGTAATCTTCTTTTAATTGATCATCAGGAATAATAGCAGCAATTGCTTTCGCACAAGCAATTTTCATGTCTTCAGTAATATTAGCCACTCTGCCATCCAAAGCCCCTCTAAAAATTCCTGGGAAAACTAAAACATTATTGATTTGATTAGGAAAATCACTACGTCCTGTTGCCACAACTCGGGCACCAGCTTTTAAAGCTAATGAAGGTTCAATTTCTGGTTGTGGATTAGCCATTGCAAAAATAATAGCATCATGATTCATTGACTTAACCATTTCTTCACTTAAAACATTGGCAGCTGAAACCCCAATGAAAACATCACTGTCTCTAATAGCATCAGTCAAAGTTCCAGTAAGTTTTTCACGATTAGTAACTTGAGCTATTTGTGCTTGAGCTGAATTCAACCAATCGGCACCTTGTGCCACAATTCCTAAACGATCAACCATGGTAATATTTTTAGCATCTAATTGTAATAACAGTTTACAAATACTAATTCCAGCACTTCCAGCTCCATTAATAACGATTTTAACTTCATCCATTTTTTTACCAACAAGTTTCAAGGCATTGATCAATCCAGCACTAACAGCAATTGCTGTTCCATGCTGATCATCATGAAAAACCGGAATATTTAATTCTTCTTTTAAACGTTGTTCAATTTCAAAACAACGAGGAGCACTAATATCTTCTAGATTAATTCCTCCGAAACCAGGAGCAATATATTTAACTGCTTTAATAATTTCTTCACTATCTTGAGTATCTAAACAAATTGGATAAGCATCAATATCAGCAAACTCTTTAAATAACACAGCTTTCCCCTCCATTACTGGTAAAGCTGCTTGAGCACCGATATTACCTAAACCAAGAACAGCACTTCCATCGGTTACTACTGCTATACTATTACCTTTCCCGGTTAAATTATAAGCTTCTTGCTTATCTTCTTTGATAACGGTACAAGGACGAGCCACACCTGGTGTATAGGCTAATGACATGTCTTGCATATTATTAATCTTAACTTTAGATACAACTTCTAATTTACCTTTATTTTCTCGATGTAATTTAACCGCTTCTTCATAAACATCCATATTAAAACCTCTTTTCTATAAAATACAAAGTCATTATAATACAAAACATGGTCTTTTTACTAATAAATTATTATTATTCTTTAAAAAAATAGAACTTATGATCAAAAATCATAAGTTCTTATCTTTAATAAGGAACCTGTGTGCTTTCACCACAGCCACTACAATGATACCCAATTACTGTTTCGTCAACCCAAACATCTCTTTCACGATAATTAGGGGTAGTGCTCGAATGATCTTGGCACCAGTCATAGTGTCCTCCGTTAGGATTTTTACAATTATCACAAATATAAACCACATATTCTTCCTTTTCATAATGTCCTGGTACTACATCCACAACCCAAGTATGCTGATGCACAGGTGGGATTGGCGTTGTGCTTTGGTCATTATTACTTTGGTTATTATTGTTTTGATTATTTTGATTTTGGGTATTATTATTTGTTTGATTGTTATTATTTTGACGATTAGTTTCTTCTTCATCTTCATCGTCTTGTAAATCTGCTGGTAAAACTGGATTTTCTATTTCTTCCGTTACTTCTTCATTAGTGGATCCATCAGTTTTAGCAACAATTTCATTATTATTATTGTAAACGACGTTTCCAGCATCAGCTAAACTTTGTGCTTCTTCTAAAGAAATCACCATGATTTTTTTATTAATATTAATATTTTCGACATCATCACTATTAGATTTAGCTTCTTTTAAATGCTCAGCCAGTTTTTCACTATCAGCTCCAACTGTATATGTGATTTCATAGGTGCCTAATGCCGCTAAATCCACGTTAGAAGCATCAACATTAACATATTTAATGATATCGCCATTACATTGGATATTATGGAAATAATCAATTCCTTGGGCATTTTGAACGACATAACGATCAGTTAATCCGGTTATCAAACCTTGTAAATCACTTTCCTGATGTTTCTTGGGTTCTTTAACCGTATTTTCTAATTCATTTTGATATTCTGGCTGATCGGCCATATAAATATATAAACAGCCACCGACTAAACCCACAGCTAATACAACGGATACTATTGATACTATGATTCGCCGTTTTTGTGATGACCAAAACAATCTTTTAATCTTTCTACTAAATCCCATATCTATCGCTCCTTAGTTAAATGTTCTATCAATTTAATAACAATTTTATCACAAATTATAAACAATAAAAAGCGCTAAATCATTAGGGTTTGACTAATTCTAGAAAATTAAAACTATAATCATCATACTAAAAAAGTGCTTTAAATCACTTTAAAATACTTTTGTCGCTATAAACGGGAAAAGCCCCTTGAAACAAGGAGCTTTAAATATCTGTATTCTATATACGGGAAAACGAATACTATTATAGATATTTGGGACATGTTTATAATAGCATATAATATGTAAAAATGTTTTCAAATAATGAAAATCTATTTTCATCAAATGAAAATTTTATTAATAGTTTTCTAGATACCCACCAAATTCAAAAAAAGTTAATTGCTCATCCAATGATTTAAAGACAACTTTAGCATAATCATCATCTAAATAACAATAAATTTTGGCTTGAGTATTTGGAGCCATTTCTTTTTTGAAAAAAACACTAATTTCTCTAAAATATTGATCTTTAAATACCTCAAGAGGAATTACATCTAGCGCCCATTCAATATAACGACTATTATTCATATGTAAATTAACATCTACATCACTATATAAGACACTTCGTGTCATCATATAATCCAATTTGAAATCATCTTTGATATCATGATAACTATCGATACTATATTGATATTCTTTTAATTCTGGCATTACAATTCCAATCTTTTCTGGTTTAGTAATTCGTCGTTTCTTTAAATCTATTAAAGTCCACAATGAATAAATAGCCGCAATTTCATTTCCTTGTTCATCTTCAATCCAATAATTACGAATAAATTGAATTCTTTTTCGACCGGCTGCTCTAGTATATAGTTTTATCTGTTCGTCGATTTTTATAGGACGTTTGAGAATAATGGTTTTCTTAGCCAAAACAAAGCCATAATTAGCTCCTAAAGACGGTTTCCAAATTCCCACTTTAATAGCATTTTCAGTTGCCAAATCTGATAATTGAGAAACCAAAGTACTCATTCGATAATTACCGCAATAATCGGTTTCTTGATAAGTTACTTTTACCTCTAAACTAGATAATAAATTTTCCATTCCATCACCTCATTGTAATTATGATAATATAAACTACCCCAAAAGTATATAAAAATATCTGTTTCTTTAATCAAATCGATAGTTCTAAACTACCACAAATAGCCTTTTTCTCATAAAAACAAGCTATAAGATACCCATTTTTACTAAAAAAATGCTACATTTTTGTAATATTTCAGTATTTTTATGCATTTTTATATATGCTTATTTGGATTTTTTTAGTATAATATATTTATTGAAAGAAGGAGTATAATTAATGGAGACATTTACAGCTATTTTACCTATATTGGTATTCTTGGCATTAATTTGGTTTACTTATACTAACATTTCATATGCTGTTACAATCTATCGGGCCAAGAAAAAAGATCATACTTTATCTTTGTGTCTTAGTGATACTGGTAAATATTTTTATATTGGAGCGTTAATTGCTTATTTGATTTTATTTATCGCCTGTGTTACTTTAATGGTTATGGCTTTATTTAATGATATTAATAATTTATATGCCCCATTAAATATTTTAACACTCGGAACGATATTTTTTGCTTATACTTTCCAAAAAATTATTTTTATTGGACATCGTCAAATGATGATTGGACGAGTACAGCTAGATTATCGAAAGATCAAGCGAGTTACTTACCCAAAAGAAACTAAATTAAAATTTGTTTATGGGCAAAAAACTTTTCAAACATCTATTCGCTTTGCCGATGATTTTAAATTAAAAAAAGCATTACAAAAGACAAGATAAGGGATACTTCAGTATCCCTTTTATTTTAACTATTCTTATGTGATTCTTGCCACTTTCTTTTCTTACGAGCTTTAGGTTTTTCACCAACAAGATAATAACGATAAAAATCTGATTGCTTTTTAATTTCCTGATTAACTTTTTTAAATCCATATTTTTCAATCATTGTTTTCTTACCAGAGAAAAGATTTACTCCTAGTCCCAATTGATCACCTTCAATTTTAGCCCCAATAGCCGCCAGCATTGTTGGATACATATCAATGACTGAAAATTTTCTTCTTTTTAAATTCTTTCCACTAATTGCACTATTAATAATACAGTTATATGGTGTTCGAACATAATCATGATCTAAATGTTTAAAAAACTTCTCTGCCATACTGTTATGATCACCAGTAATAATAATGGTAGTATTTTCATACCATGGCTGTTGTTTACACCAATCAATAAAATCATTTACCTGTTTTGATTGACAAGCAATAACATTAGCGTACTGATTATCATATTGATGCTGGCAATGCTCGCAGACATATCCATCAGGTGTATGGGTATCAATCGTCTCCATAATAAAATTAAATGGTTGGTTGGATTGAGCTAATTTTGTTATATCTTCTTTTGCAAATTGAAATAACTTAGCATCTTCATAACCCCAGAAAACAAAATAATTTTTATCGATTCTTCCTTCTTTGATAGCTGTGTTATAATCTGAAATTATATAATGACCATGTTGTTTATAGAAATTTGAAGTACAGGCAAAATTACCATCAGAACCAAGCATTAATTCATTAACATAACCATGCTGTTCCAACACTTCACCAATCGTATAAACTCCTTCTAAAAAACTCGAATCTTTATCATAGGAACTAGCCGTAATTGGTAATAATAACGGAATTCCAGTTTCTTGAGCTACCATTGAAGCAATCGTCCATTGAGTTCCTTCTAATGTATAGCTGCCACCAATTTTGTCACTGTGAGAAAAATTAATATTTTCATTAGCCAGTTTTTCTAATTCAGGCATATAAGAATCTTTTTGACCACCGCCAGATTTATCAGACATATATGAATTTTCTACCGACTCTAAATAGATATGAATAATATTTCTTTTACGTTCAGGAAAAGTAATATTTACTTGGCGTGGATTAATGTAATTTTTATCATAGAAATCTGTTTTTCTTAACATATCAAACAGATACCCAACAATTTGATAATTATAAATAGCAAACAATAATGCTAACCCAATTGCTAAATATCCAACACTAGTTGTGTTAGATTTTAAATAATTTACGATGCTTTCAGGGGCAAAATTAGTTAGGAGCAACCCCGCAACTAAAGTAATGACAAAACTAATTGGTACTGTATGCATAAACCAGTCAGCATAAATCCCATCATCCGTACCATCCATTGGCACTTTAGAATGAAAGATCATTTGATTTAATGTTTTAACCGAAAAAGTTCGATTACCCCAAATTATTGAAGCTACGATTAAAACCGCTAAAAATACCATAAAAATTCCAATTAACTCATTTAATGTAACTATATCCAATATTTTTTGTATCATCTTAAATCAACCTCTTTTTTATTGTTACCAATTGTAGCACAATATAATTACAAAAACAAAATATTCTTATAACATACTTTACCATAATTAAACTTACGCCTTAAATATTAACTGAATATAAACAAAAAGGCACTAATGTGCCCAATAAATATCAATGATATTATCTAAATCATCATCTAAAACATCATCATCCATCTTATTCTTCAATTACTTTCTTTAACTTCTTTTCAAAATCACGACGGCTTAACATAACTACTGCGCCACACCCTAAACACTTAATCTTAATATCAGCACCCATTCTAATAATCTTCCACTGCATTGATTTTTTACACGGATGCTGTTTTTTCATTTCTACAATATCATTTAATTTATAATCCATCTTTATTCACCATTCCTTTGATAAAAAGCCTCAATCGTATTTTTCATCAACATTGTAATTGTCATTGGGCCGATACCACCAGGTACCGGTGTGATTCCATGCACGATATCTTTGACATCATCAAAATCAACATCACCGCATAATTTATTATTTTCATCCCGGTTAATTCCAACATCAAGTACTACAGCACCAGGTTTAATATATTCATGATTAATAAACTTTGCTTTTCCAATTGCGGCAATTAACACGTCAGCTCGTTTACATACCTCTTTTAAATTCTTAGTTTTACTGTGAGCAATAGTTACAGTAGCATTTTGATGCAAAGATAACATCGCTACTGGTTTACCTACAATGTTGCTTCTTCCAACAATAACTACTTCTTTACCAGTTAAATCATAACCAATTTCTTCCAGTAACACCATCATTCCTTTAGGTGTACAAGGCACTAGGCTATGTTGCCCTAAAACTAATTTTGCAACATTAATTGGATGAAAACCATCAACGTCTTTCTCTGGGGCAATTGCTTCCAACACTTTAGCTTCATTGATATGATTTGGCAAAGGTAATTGAATTAAAATGCCATCAACAGTACCATCGTTATTTAATGTCATAATTTCTTCTAACAGTTCTTTTTCACTAAACGAACTATCATGTTTTAACATTAATGATTCTATTCCAATATAATTACACGCTCTTTCTTTATTACGAACATAAGTCTGGCTAGCTTGGTTATCCCCCACCAATACTACAGCTAATTTAGGTAAACGTGGATATGACTCTCTAATCTTATCTACTTCTTGTTTTAATTGATCTTTAATTTTGGCAGATATTTCTTTACCATTAATAATCATGTAAATACCCCCTCATTGATTATTAAAAACCATTATACCAAAACATAAATTAGTTGCAAGTATCTAAATAGGCCTGATATTCCATCAAGATCTGTTCTAACTGATCATAAGTATTGATTTTAGAAAGCTCATTTTTTACTCGAGCTGATGATTTTAACCCTTTAATATACCAAGGAGCATGACCGCGCATTTGAAACATCGCTACTTTTTCAGGTTCAATTTCTAAAAGGCGTTTACCATGAGCTAAACACTGAGCAATTTTTTCTTGATAAGTTGGTTCTGGTAAAACGGTCCCCGTTTTTAAAGATTCAACAATTTGTTTAATTAACCAAGGATTACCAAGTGCCGCCCGTCCTACCATAACAGCATCGACTCCAGTTTCTTCAAACATTCTCTTAGCATCTTCAACACTTTTAATATCTCCATTACCTATTACCGGAATCTTAACCGCATCTTTAACTTGTTTAATAATATTCCAATCAGCTTTACCTTCATACATTTGGGAACGGGTACGTCCATGAATGGCAATCGCACTCGCTCCAGCCTTTTCAATTAATTTAGCTACTTCTACAGCATTAATATGATTATGATCAAAACCGCTACGAATTTTTACCGTTACTGGCTTATTAACATTTTGAACAATACCGCTGACAATATCATAGATTTTTTCAGGATATAATAATAATTTACTACCCGCATCAGCCTTTAATACTTTGTTAACCGGACACCCCATATTGATATCAATAATATCACAATTAGAGTTTTCATCAATAAACTTGGCTGCCTGGACCATAGTTTTTGTTTCACCACCAAATAATTGAATACTCACCGGATGTTCATTTTCATCAATTTGTAGCATATCGATTGTTTTGGCATTACCATAACACAACGCTTTATCACTAACCATTTCAGAATAAACTAAACCTGCTCCAAATTCTTTAATAATACGTCTAAAAGCCATATTAGTAATTCCCGCCATTGGGGCCATCACTACAGGATTTTCGATTTCTATATTTCCAATCTTAAACATTTCGCCACCTCCTGGATATCTTAACAATTATTAGAAAAAAAATAAACATAAATGTATAAAATATTTTTTCACAGCCATAATATCAATAGATAACTTACTTTCCCCGCTATTTTCCTCCCCAAAATAGATGTAAGTTATCTAGTTAGTTATATTCCTAAATAAGTTGGTTTCCAACAGTAAAAGAAAGGCTTCCCCCGCCTTTCTTTTATTTATATGCAAAAAAAGAGAAAAGAAAATCTTTCCCAATGTCGTCAATTTAAGAAGATTAAAAACGGATAGAAATCTATCAAGATATCTATCCTTTTTAATCTTAAATTATAAAAGAATATATTAGCTATATCAATAGATATTCCAATGATTTTATGATATAATTGTAGTATAGAAAGAGGTGATTTTATGTTTGTGAAGGTTGTACCAAATAATAGAGGAAAAAAAGGTACTTATTACTGTTCATTGGTCGAAGCTTATCGTGAAAATGGTAAAATCAAACATCGCACTATCCGTTCTTTTGGTCTTTTGACTGAAGAACAATTACCTTATCTTAAGGCTATGTATGCAAAGAAAAAACCTCGACTTGTGTATGATGATGATTAATGTCTATCACTTCTACTGTTGAATATTTCTATTCTCTTTTATCTCACCCGGATACTTTTGATATAGCCAGAAAACAACCTAACTATTTCACCAGAGAGTCAAAACTTGGTTTGCCAGGACTTCTTAAATTTATGTTTTCAAGAAACGGGCATACTGTTTCCAATGAAATCAATCATTATTTTTCTGGATTTGACGCACTAGATAAATCAGTTTCAAAACAAGCAATATTTCAAGCACAGGAAAAACTCAGTTATAAAGTATTTCCATATCTTAACCATCGGTTATGCCAGTATTATTATGATTATAATGAATATGATACAATTAAAGGATATACTGTTGTTGCCATTGACGGTTCTACTGGAGAAGCACCTCATACACCTGAATGTATTGAACAATTTGGTGATAAAGGTCTGCATAAGTGCCGACAGAGAAGAACAAATCCAAGAATATCTGGATTTTATGATGTATGTAATAGTATTTATATCGATTTATCCATTCGATCATATCGGAAAGCGGAACTTCCAATGGCTTATGAACAGATGGATGATGTTCACCAGATACTGTGTAAACATAAAAGATTGTTCTTGGCGGACAGAAATTATGATGCAAGTGATTTGTTTTTCTATTTTAAAATGAACAACGATTTCTACTGTTTTAGAGGAAAATCAAACTTTTATAAGAAACAGGTGGATTTGATTGAAAAGGATGGCTGGATAGAAATAGAATTTGATGACAAATGGATAGAAAGATTTAAAATCGATGAAGTCAAGGAATATGCCAGAGAACACAGAAAACTGAAGATACGGGTAATCAAATATAAGAAATCAGAAATCAAGAAACTAAAGGAAAATGAAGAAGAAGATGAAGAAATAATACTTTTTACCAATCTTAGCAATGATGAATGGTCGAGAAAAGAAATAATAGTTCTTTATGGTCATAGGTGGATAGAGGAAACAGGGTATGATACATTAAAGAACAAACTGGAGATGGAGAGAATAACTAGTGAGAAACCGGAACTTATATTACAGGAGATGCATTCACAGGTCATAGTGCATAATTTGGCTGCGATGATAAAAAAGGAATCGGATAAAATTGTAGTACATACATCAAAGTATAAGTATCAAACAAATATAAATAATCTAATTCAGTTGTTAAGGACTAATTTGCCAAAGCTGTTAAATCAGAGGCAAAAGATAAAAAAACTGTTAGGAAAGATAATAAAAAAAGCTGCGAAAAACAAAGAGCCTGTTCGCCCGAACAGACTCTACCCAAGATGGGGTGTCTATATAAAATTACCAAGCCCACTTAAATTTAGGGTTGATGGCAAAAGAAATCCAACCATAAGAAAGGTTAAAAAAGGATTTCTTCGTGTCAAATCGTAATAGTAGTATAGAACACCTTGTCTATATAAATTATAACCTAAAATTTAAAAAAAATCATCAAAAATCAAG